>NZ_BLAY01000028.1 GCF_020521235.1 Microseira wollei NIES-4236
ACAGAATATTTCCCATGCCGTGCCCTCAGCTGTTGTAGGGGCACGGCAATCATCAAATGTTGGCTGGTACAGAATATTTCCCATGCCGTGCCCTCAGCTGTTGTAGGGGCACGGCAATCATCAAATCTTCCCTTGTACAGAATATTTCGGATGCCGTGCCCTCAGGTGTTGTAGGGGCACGGCAATCATCAAATGTTGGCTGGTACAGAATATTTCGGATGCCGTGCCCTCAGGTGTTGTAGGGGCACGGCAATCATCAAATGTTGGCTTGTACAGAATATTTCGGATGCCGTGCCCCTACGCAGAAATTGCCCTATGCCTGCTGTTCGCCTGCCCACCTACCAGGTGGCACCAGAGCGCTTTGTGCTTTGCGCCCTACACCAGTAGTGTAGGCATAACTCAGCGCCAACAGCCACAGCCACAGGGAAGGAAATCGGGGTTCTAAAACTGGCTGTAGGCGTCGCAGCAAAGTAGGGAACCAACCTGCCAACAACCAGCCGATGAAAGCACTGATGGTAAAGTCTAGATAGCTGCCTACCCAGCGCAGGAAATCTTTTGCCCCAGCAAGTTCCCAAATCCAAACTATTAACGCCGGGTTGATTCTGGCTGCTTTAAGTGCGAGTCGGTTAAAAGTCAGCCAGTTGGTTCGGTCTTTAATAAAAGTTTCCGCCACGGGGATGGGTTCGGCTGCCAAAATACCAAAAAAGGTATTGAGCATTGAGTTAATTCGCTGGGGCGGCAAGAAGCTTCCAGTGGGAACCATCATGCCTTTAGAAAATAGCCAGGTGACCGAAATATTGCTTTGATAGGCGCGAATTTGGTTCAAGTGTTTGGCGGAAAGCAAATCGTATTTCAGCGCCGTATCCAACAATTCGGTTAAGCGTCCGAGATTGCGAACTAAAGAGCCAAAT
The DNA here is from genome assembly GCF_020521235.1 of Microseira wollei NIES-4236. Classification (GTDB taxonomy): domain Bacteria; phylum Cyanobacteriota; class Cyanobacteriia; order Cyanobacteriales; family Aerosakkonemataceae; genus Microseira; species Microseira wollei. The sequence goes on from NZ_BLAY01000028.1 coordinate 912, forward strand.
CCGGTAAAAACAAGGGGAGATTGGAGCGAGGCGGCGTCGCCGATGGCGATGAGACGGTCGAAGGCAACGGTGCGATCGCGACTCCCGACGCTAAAATGTCCCGGTATATACCCAAACGTCGCCTTTCGCCACACCAACTTATCCATATCGCACCGCCGATACTCTGGCAAAATCTGGAAAAAGTCTTCGTACATCTCTAACAACGAACCAGGATTATCTGGATTTACTTCGTGGTAGTGAAATAAATAAATCGTCAGCGCATCATCTTCGGCGGGAAATAACTCCCAAATCAACTGTCGTCCCCGGGAAATATCCCCGTGACTATAAAGGACATCGCCGTATTGAGAATCCCACACCCCCGGCTCAAATCCTTTTTCAATTACCGCCCCTACCGTCGGACAAACGCTGTCAAAAGCGCGACCTCCGTTTAATTGCCACGCAATCGGCGATGCGGTTCCCATCGCATCTACTAACAGTCGTCCTTTGGCAACTCGCTCGGATTGACTGGGTAAATGTTTAGCTTGAACGACTATCCCATCTTGCCCTACATCTGCCCGCACAAATTCCGTTTCGTCCCAAATTTCACCTCCGGCTGCGGTTAGTTTTTGTCCGCACAATCGCAGCAGTTTTTCTGCATCCAAACCCACATTTAGTACGGTTGGAGTATGCAAAACAGGCGCTTTCAGGTGGGGCGGATTGTTCGCATCAAAAAATTTACTAAACCCGTCTACATATTCCCTGGCAATAATGCTTTCAAACTCAGCCGGGGTAAATAAACCCAAATCGATAACGTTTTGAAACTCTTCGCGGGAAATATTCCATTCCCGATTCATTCTGCCAAACGGTAACCGTTCCAGCAGCAGCACCCGATAACCCAGCCGCGCCATCACCGCCGCGTGAATCACCCCTAAAGCACCACCTACATAAATTAGGTCGTAAGGGGGCAGGTGGGCAGGTGGGCAGGTGGGCGCGTGAGAAGTAGAATCTACATTCTCACCTGCTCCTTTGCTCACCTGCTCACCTGCTTTAAAAATAACTTGCTTCGGCTGCTGCGGATTGCGGACGCTATTGCGCCAGCGTTGCTCCCACCAGTAGACGCGGGTTAGATCGTACTCGCCATTGGGCATTTTCTCAAAATAACGAACCGTCTGCGGATAATGGGGCGCTAGGGCTGCAAAAATCGACTGTTGCGACAAATCGATTGCGGGAGGTTCCGGATATTGATGGGGAAACTGAGTGCGGATTTGGGTTTTCAGGCGTTGGAGAATCTGGCTTTGTTGCGGGACTTTTGCGCCAGTGCGAAACACCTTCAGATAGGTGGTTCGCTGCACCGACCAAACAAAAGCGGATAGTTCGGCTGCGGTTGACGTTTCCGGAATCGTTGTTGCTTCTGATGTAGGTTTGGGAACCCTAAGCAGAAAGCCATCGCGGGTAGCGATCTTTTCTCCGCAGCCTGGGTTAAAGCTTTGTTGTAACCAAGCGCGAACTGCTCCTGTATCCTGGGTGGGAACTTCTAAATAAAGGATTTCTTCCATTGTGCCGCTCTCTATGGGGGTTAACTTAACCAAAAAGGAGGAATTGACAAAGGCTCAAAGTACGGTAAAATTCCGGTTACTTAAGGTTTTCTTAAAAAACTTTACAAGTTTCTCATTTTAATTAAGGTAGTCGCTCCTCTCACTCACACGCCATGAATTATCCCATTCCAGCCAGCCCACAAGAAGTTGCCGCCTTGCGGCAAAAGCCCGTAGACGAAGAATTGGTCGCCGCAGCGATCGCGGGCGTGATTAAGATTTCCCGCAACCAAGGCAAATCCTTAGAACAGTTAACCGCTGAAGTCCTCGCCGATGACAGACTGTTGGATATCCAGCAACGGCGTTGGCTTAAGGATGTGGTTACCCAAGCTTGGGAAAGTTTAGCTTAGTTTAGTTACGTTTCATTGCGGTCTTGACGGTGAGGGCTGATAAATCATGCCTCTGCACTGGTTGCGTCACAAGAGTCGGCAAATTATTCGACTCTGGCGGCAAAAGGGTTACGCTAGACTGCTGCCGCTACTCTCAGCAATTCGAGTTGGAGGTTTGCTAGCAGCTGCCTTAGCGCTGTGGGGGTTCGCACTAATTGCAGATGAAGTATTAGAAAATCAAACTCAGAAATTCGACTCTGCAATTTTGCTGGCGCTATTGCGTCTGCATACGCCGCTGCTAGATCGAGTGATGCCAGCGATTACGTTTCTTGGGCAACCGTCTTTCTTGCTAGTAATATGCCTGATTGTGGCAAGTTGGCTGTTGTTTCGCAGGCACAGATCCGCAGCAATGACGTTAGCGATCGCATGTATCGGTGCTATCGGCTTAAACTTTTTGCTGAAAAACTTGTTTGCCCGCGCTAGACCAATGTTGTGGCAACGTACTGTTGATGTCAGTTTCTACAGTTTCCCCAGCGGTCACGCTATGGTTTCCCTCGTCATCTACGGGATGCTAGGCTATTTGCTAGCTACTCGCTTCCACCGCTGGAGGAAATCTATTCTCAGCGTGACTATTTTATTAATTGCAGCAATTGGTTTAAGTCGGCTTTATCTAGGCGTCCACTGGCCCACTGATGTTATAGCTGGATACGCGGCGGGATTTGTTTGGTTAATTGCTTGTATCTTCAGTTTAGAAGTTTGGCGGCAACGTCGAGCGGTACGTAGTCTTTCTGAGGAAAATTAACCTCAGAACCAAACTACTTGTGAGGCTCTAATATTTTAAAAATACTCAGAACTAACCAACATAGAATTGCGCCCATTAATCCCAATTGCCACAAGCCACATCCAGCAGCAATTCCTAAAGCCGCCGAAACCCAAATAGCTGCCGCCGAAGTCAGCCCGCTCACTGGCATTGACCTCCCATTTGGCTGAGATTCCCGTAAAATTTCCCCCGCACCGATAAAACCAATCCCAGCAGCAATACCCTGAATCACCCGACTAATCGCGTCAAAATTATGTTGGGCTGCACCGAGTTCTAGGGGTATCAAAACAAAGATGGCTGAACCAAAACTCACCAACATGTGAGTTCTTAACCCTGCTGGTTTGTGTTTCAGTTGGCGTTCTAAACCAATAATTGCTCCCAGGATTAAGGAAAGAATTAACCGCCAGAAGAGATTTAACCAATCCTTGGCAGGCAGAGAGTAATTTCCCGTGGCAATTCCTAATATCAATTCAAAATTAACTGCATCTATCTGCGGGATGATTAATTTTAAATACCCGAAGATATAAAATTGAATTCCATCGCTCATGATTGAATCGCCAAGTAATGACGAGGCAAGAGCTTACCTGTGGCTATTGTATCGAGAGCCAGCCGGGATAAGTAGAGCCAGATTGCTCCTAGCGGCAATAGCCAAGCAGATGATCGTGATATTTATTGACTATTTTTAACCATGATAAAATCGCTATCTCGCAAATATAAATTTTGTTTTCAAATCCAATGAATTGATAAATTAAGTTGCTATACCTTAAGAATACCTCTTGATAACGTCCGAATAAGCCCCTGGCTGAAATTAACTTTTATAATTCTGCCAGTAGCTTAACAAAACTTAATTACAAAGAGTTAAAACTTGGGAATGAATCTCATTGTTTTAATTAAAAACATCGATTGAAAGTTGGCAGTTTAAATCATGAGCGACAACAGAGCGCCTGCTGTTTTTTTCGACATTGGCGATACGCTGGGAGCGGCGATCATCTCACCTTTGCCTTATCGCCTTGAAGGTTTGGATGTTTACCCTTATGTGCCAGGTGTATTGGGATACCTGCGCGCTCGCAAGATTCGCATCGGGATTATATCGAATATCGGTGCCGATACACCCGAAAATATCAAGAGAGTGCTGGAAGCGAGCGGAATTTACCAATTTTTAGCTCCGGAACTGCTGATTTTTGGGGCGAAAGATTCCTCAGAAATATTTAAGCAGGCTGCAAGTAAAGCAGGGTATTCTGATAGTTTGAACGAATGTTTATTTGTGGGGGAGGATAGTCAGGAACGGAGTTATGCAAGAGAAGCTGGTTGGCGAGTTGCGCCGCATCCGCTGCTGGCTTGGGAAGTGCTGAACGGGAGCCATTTAAGATATATTCGCGTTGCAGTTCCAGCGGAGAGAAGCGAACAAGAATGGCGGAAAGTAATGAGAAATTTGCCTGTAGTTCCATTGTACGTAACGGGGGAAAAAGGAAGGAAAGTGTATGCGATCGCTTCTACAGATACCGCCGCCAGACTGGATGATTTGGGGTTTGAAGTAGATAGGCTCCTTAGGGAGGATGTGCCTCTAACAACCGAGTTGTATCTGCTGCGAGACGATAGGCAAACGCGCACGGGTTTTCTAGCGCCAGAAGGACATTCCGCCCAGTTTTTTACCGAAAGTGAAACATCGAATTGGGTATTGTCTTCATCGCGTGAAGGGCTTTTCATCGCCTTACCCGCAGGTCGTTCCGTTGAGCAATATCACTTTGAAGAAGCATATCACGGACACAATCTTAAACTGTTGCCCGATCTGAGTTTGCTCGAACCATTTGGAGAGGGCAACAATGCCAGAATGGCGAGCTTTATTCAACTACCAACAGAGGAGCTATCTTTAACTTCTGAGGAATTGGAGAAGCTGCAAGAAATTACTCCCGAACTGATTAATAATTACCTTGACCGTTACAGCGGGATTAAACCACTTAATGCAGCAAGTGATATCAAGATTAAAAGTCGGCACATTCAAAATCCCGATAATGCCTTAGCAACGGAAGCATTAGCAAGGGATCTGATGGCGATAGGTGGTGACAATTTTACAGTCAGATTGTACCCATTCATCCATGAAGGCCGCACTCTGCATAACGTGGAAGCCGAATTGCGCGGTAGCGAATCAGAGGAAATGGTTTTAATTACCGCGCACTTGGATTCTACAGCTGCCTTCAGCCACGATTTCGACCCGCAAAAAGATATTGCCCCCGGCAGAGACGACGACGGTAGCGGCGTTGCGGCGGTGTTGGCAATGGCGGGTGTAATCAAGCAGCTAGGCGAAATTAAACCGCCAAAGCGTTCGATTCGTTTTGTGCTGTTTAATGCAGAAGAACATGGTTTAGTTGGGAGTAAAGCTTATGCGCGAGGACAAGCTGCGATCGCAGCACCGATTGTAGCCGTCTACCAAATCGATATGATCGGCTATAACGTCAAACCTCCTCGTTCTTTTGAAGTTCACGTTGGCTATTTGCCTTCACAAGACGTGCAAAACAGGTCTTTAGTTCTCGCCAAACGCCTGGCAAAGCTAACCGAACAGATATCCCCAGAACTAAAGCCAATTCAAATTTACACCCAACCAGACCCAGCTGCGGGTAGAAGCGATCATGCCAGCTTTCACGAACGGGGATACGCTGCCTGCGTTGTTTCCGAGGATTTCTTCGCTGGGCCAAATTTGGATTCGCCACAACCCGAAGCCAATCCAAATTATCACATGAAATCCGATACAGTCGTCGATATCCAATACGCGACTGACATTGCTCGCGCCATTGCGGCGGCGGCGTGGGTAACCGCGAATTTGTAACAACAATTCGCCCAATATATGGTGTGGGTTTTACAGATACCCATTAAACTAAGCCCACCCCTTTTGAACAGGCGCATTAAATACCTTAATTCACAAAAAACAGGAGACAAAAATGCATACTTGTCACAACCATTTGCATTGCTTTCTTCCGCCTCACGTACTCGATCGTCTATTAGAGTCCGATGACGCAGAAATTCGCCGTCTTGCCCTTGATGCTATCAAGCGATCTGCGGCGGCGCGTGCGATGCGGTTGACACTTTCCAGAATGCCAATAATGGCAGCAATACCGTCACCAGCGGCTACAAAATACCGCCTCGTGTACGACATGAATCATATCAACTTGATGCAACTTCTTCCGGGGAAACTTGTCCGTTCTGAAGGTGACCCCCCAGTTAGCGATGAAGCTGCGAACGAGGCATACGATTATTCTGGAGTTACTTACGATTTCTACAAAGAAATATTGAACCGCAACTCTCTAGACGATCGGGGAATGAGCCTGATCTCCAGCGTTCACTTTGGGACGAGATATAACAACGCTTTCTGGAATGGCGAACAGATGGTTTATGGAGATGGAGATGGCTCGTTGTTTATCAGATTTACTAAAGGTTTGGACGTAGTTGCCCACGAGCTAACCCACGGAGTTGTTCAACATACCAGCAACTTACAATATTTGAATGAATCGGGGGCACTTAACGAACACTTTGCCGATGCGATGAGCGCCTTAGTCAAACAGTGGCATCTCAAACAAGATGTTACTCAAGCTGACTGGATGCTCGGCAATGCTATCATGGGTTCTCGCGTTAAAGCCAAGTGTTTGCGAAGCTTTAAAGCTGAAAAAGCTTACGAGAACGACCCAATTTTGGGAACCGATCCCCAGCCCAAACACATGAAAGATAAATACACCGGATTTGACGATAATGGTGGGGTGCATATTAACTCAGGCATTCCGAATCACGCCTTCTATCTGGTGGCAATGGAACTGGGTGGAAACCCATGGGAAAAAGTCGGGCCAATTTGGTATCAGACACTAAAGAATCTGAATCGATTTAGCGATTTTCAAGAAGCTGCATCAATGACTCATGAAGTTGCTGGGACGATGTTTGGAACTGGCAGCATCGAACAACAGGCTGTTAAAAAGGCATGGGATGCCGTTGGCATTACTGTTTAGCTCAGGACTGGCGCGGGACCTGGCCAGAAACCCGGTTTTTTCGCAGATTTCTGGCTGCCAAACCCACCATTTTTCCTAAAAACCGGGTTTCTTTGTGTAAGTCTTGTATTACTGAGCCGATCGCTCCTCTCTAAATCATCCGCTTTGAATCTTGACCACGATTGAATCGCTATCGGATTGCCAGCGAGGTGTATATAGCATGAAAGTTACATTTCGTCAATCGGGAGGATACGCAGGGTTGAGAATGGGTTGTGAGTTCGATACAGACTCGCTACCCGCCGACGAAGCCGCTAGGTTAGGGTCATTAGTCGAACAGAGCGGTATTATGCAGGCTCAAAGCGGGTCCAATCCGACGGCAAGGGATCTGTTGAATTACGACCTCACCGTCGAAACGAGCGAGGGTAGCCATCATGTATCCTTCGATGACATGACCGTACCACAAGGGGTTGCTCCCCTGCTCGAGTATCTGCAAGAGCGATCGCATCCAGTTAAGAGGGGATGAGCTACTTGGTTTCTACTGGGTAAAACTCCTTTGTATCTTCCGAGTATTCCCAAGCAATTCCCTGTGGATCTCTGCTTTTGCTCCACTCCGGAAAATCCGAATCGTATCTGCGTTTATAAACCGTGCTGGAATGAACTCCCAGTCGGTTCGCAAGTTCGATTTGAATTAGAGAACCAAAAGCCATCAGTTTTTTGGGGGATTTTTCTGCTACTAATGGTTCCAGTTCCTCCTGATCGTCGTATTCAGTCGGCTGCTGTTCTGGCGGCGGTGCTTCCGTTTGCGCCTCTGTTGGCGTATCAGCTTCAGCCGTTAAGGGTTCCGCTTCCCTGGCGACAGTTTCTCCCGGCGCTGCGACTGGCATTTGCTCAGCAGTTGTTGATATTTCCCCAACGCTGGCGACAGTTTCTGGCGGTACTGCCACTGGCATTTGCTCAGCAGTTGTTGATATTTCCCCAACGCTGGCGACAGTTTCTGGCGGTACTGCCACTGGCATTTGCTCAGCAGTTGTTGATATTTCCCCAACGCTGGCGACAGTTTCTGGCGCCACTGCCACTGGCATTTGCTCAGCAGTTGTTGATATTTCCCCAACGCTGGCGACAGTTTCTGGCGCCACTGCCACTGGCATTTGCTCAGCAGTTATTGATCGTCTGAGCGGAATTTCTTTGCGTGTTTCGCTGCCATCAAGCAGGCTGTTTAGGGTGCTGCCGGTTGTAAAATAATACACCGTTCCCTTATCTTCGTACTCAATAGCACGGATACCGAATTCCTTAGCTTTGGCATCCAAGAACCGCTTTGCTGCCGTTCCGGAGATGTTGGCCTTCATTGCCAAATCCAGTGCTGTCAGGCATCCTTGGTTTGCTTGGATTAGCTGGTGGAAAATTGGGTTAAGTTGCAGGCTCCACTTTAGCCATTGGTAGCGCTGCCAAACATTCAAAGCACCGCCTAGCAAAACTAGCACCAGTAGTAGAGGCCAAGCCGTGAACAAGAGAACGATCGCCAGCGCAAAGGGGATAATGAGAATTAGAACGCCACTGGCGCTATCATCGATTACTTTTCCAGCCATGTCTTTTGCTGCAAATTTACTTCATGGCAAATCATCCTTAATTTTGGCAAAAATTGGGATCGCTAGTTTGCCCTGTCGGCAAATTTGCCAAATCTTGCCTCCGGGGGCGCTTTAATCCGGGTTCTTTACCTTCACCTCCCGGCGTTGGCATCCAAGCCGTTGTTGTGCTTGACTTTGTAGCTATACAATGTAACCCGACTGCAAAAGCGATCTCTATGGGTAACTACAGCCAAATGGACGGTAGACGAGTATTGGCAACAATGATTTATCATTAGCGTATGGAGTTTGAGTGGGACGAAGCTAAAGCAGCCGCTAACCTCAAAAAGCACGGTGTCAGTTTTGAAGAAGCCAAGACCGTCTTCGACAATCCACTGGCGGTTATTTTCGATGATAAAGCTTATTCCGTAGACGAGCAACGGGAAATTATCATTGGTCACTCTCAGCAAAATCGGTTATTGCTAGTCAGCTTTACTGAACGTCCCAACAGCATCCGTATTATTAGCGCCCGTCTAGCTACCCGAAAAGAGCGTGAAGATTATGAAGAAAACGCCTTTTGATCGCTCTCCAAACTCTGAGGACGAGCTTTTGCCTGAGTACAATTTTAACTACCAGAAGGCAAAACCTAATCGCTTTGCTACTCAAAGTGGAAAGCGAAAAATGAAAGTCGTTGTGCTAGAAGAGGATGTTGCTCAAGTTTTCACAACACCGGAGTCTGTAAATAAGGTTTTACGGGCGTTAATTGAAACGATGCCTAGAACAATGGACAGTGAAACCGCATCAGACAGTCGATGACTTTAATTTGGTGCGGCAAGCGAGCGCTTAATCCATCCTATAACTACTGATTTCGACTTGAGTTTATCAGCTATATTTATCAGGCTTTTAAACAGGCGTTTATTTATCTTAGGATTTTATACTAGATGTGGGGTGTCACTACGGGTATTATTGGGTATCCTAAGAGAAAGCTAAGCCACAAGCATAAATAGATCCAGACATGTTGCCACATCAGAACGGTTTTGTATCCATTACTGAAGATGGTCAGTTACTTGTTTCAGCTAAGTCAATAGCAGAAGCAAAAATAGCTATTAAAGAATTAAAGCTGAAGAAAAAGGAGTATGCTCTGATAAAAAGAGAAATTTCTCAACAGCAGAAGCAAATTCGTGCAGCGTACACAGATAGAGTACGTCAAAGAGGTTCTAAATTTAGAGGTGGTGGTAGTATCGGTAGTTTTGTACGGACAGTTCAAACAATTAATCGTGATGCCGATCGTCGCCTCTTGGCTCAGCAACTTGCACCATTAGAGCAGAAAAAGAATGTTGTTGAGGCAATTATTAATGCAATCGATTGGGCGATTTTACAAGTCGTATATTATTGAAAATTCATAGCTTATGGATTGACAATAATAAGTACGCGCAAGGCGAAAAGACTAGCGACAGTTGCTAACTTTGAGCGGTGCGTTACGCTGTCGCTAACGCACCCTACGTTTATTATTGTTTGTCTCCAGTTGCTCAAATAAAGCTGCCAAAATTGTATTAGAAAATAAGAATCCTTCTGGGTCTGTTAATTTCAACATACCAGATTTCGGGAATTTATTTAATTCAGATTCTTCATTTAAAATTTCGACCCAACCTTGCTGATAATAGGGTTGCAAACAAGTCCAAATTTCCTTTAACGTCTCTTCTCCAAATTGCTGCAATAAATTAGATAAATCCAAACCTTCTGCTAGACGCAATCCCAGCATCAATGTTTCTAACAAAATATCATTTGCCGATAATTCTGAATCATCTATCTGGCAACCCGATGCTACCCATTTATAATACTCCTGCCTTGTACGAGGTCGGGTAAATCTTTTTCCCTCAACGTAACTCGCCGCACCCATACCAAACCCATAATAGGGGCGATTTTCCCAGTAAACTCGATTGTGGCGACATTGATGTCCGGATTGGGCATAGTTGGAAATTTCATAATGTTCGTAACCGGCATTTGTCAGTATTTGTTGCGCCAGTTTATACATTTGTACGGTCATTTCGTCGCTGGGTAATGGTTTGACACCTGGTTGATATTGTCGCGCAAAAGCGGTCACTGGCTCGACAATTAAGTCGTAAACTGAGACGTGAGTGGGTGCTATTCCTACTACTGTTTCTAATGACTCCTGCCACTGTTGTAAAGTTTGATACGGCAGTCCAGAAATCAAGTCGATGCTGAATGAGGGAAACGCGACTTGACGGATTAACTCAACGGCTGCGAAGATGTCGGCGACGGTATGCGATCGCCCGCTAATTTTGAGCAATTCATCCTGAAACGCTTGGACGCCCAAACTAATTCTATTTACCCCAGCATTTCGATATCCTTGTAGCTGAATTAAATCAAAGGTTCTGGGGTCTATTTCCATTGAAATCTCGGCATCAGATGCAATCCCAAATTGCTTTTCTATGACTGACAGGATGCGATTTAACTGTTGCACTGATACTAGGGAAGGCGTCCCACCCCCAAAGAAAACTGTCTTGAGAGATTCTCCTAATTTTGGCGTTGCTTCTATTTCTTTACATAACCACTCTACATACTGAGAAATTGTGCCGGAGTTTTCGCCACTGAGTTTATCTCCCACTACAGATATCGCAAAATCGCAGTAATAGCACCGCCGCCGACAGAAGGGAATGTGGATATAGGCTGAAGTCGGTTTATTTAGAGATGCTGCCTCTTTTTTTACCGTCGTTAATTGCTGGATCCTGAGGATTGATGACATTTTAACCTAAATACAGTTTGGATTTTTGAATTAATTTATACCAACATTTAGGTAATAATAAGCAGAAGTTGTTCGGGAAACCGGCGACAGGAGTCTCGAAGGGTAGGACGGGGGAATGGTGAGAGAGCGATAGCAGGGTTTGTAGTAGGCGCTTGAGCGCCCGTCGGCAAATCCCAGTCAGGCTTTCCCCTACTTGTACCAAAAAACCTTCGTTTAGGCTACCCTGCATCAAAAAACCAGGACTGACGCCAGGGCGTTGCCAGAAACAAAGGTGAGACCGTCGTTCGCGCTAGCGTTGGGAGGCATATCTCTGGTTGCCAAACCAACGATTTAAGGACTTAGGCAGGCGGGGTGAAAAACAAAGGTGATGCGTCAATCTCGCTGGTGTAAACGCACGATTTTTCGGAGAAACCGGGTTTTTTTGCGTAATTCCTGGATTTTTCGGAGAAACCGGGAATATGGGGGTAAGTCCTGAAAACCTGACTCAATCAGCCTTTGAGCAGATTTATCAGTTTTACCTGTTTGTATTTTGATTAACACTTGTAAATTTAATCAACGGAGCAAGGGAAAATTGTACCAATGTGTAGAGATGTTTACGGTTTTCCGCAATTAATGTGAAACAAAGGACGCAAAGCGTTGAAGATATAATATAAAAGTGGAAAATCAAACGGTTGCGTTTGATTTTAATCGGTTCTTAATGATTCCAACAAAATGGAAATTAAATCCCAATTAGCTGAAGACAATGCTTGACGCAATCATAATTATTTTATTCATCCTAGCAGCAGCGGGGATAGGGTTCCACGGGGTTGATTTGCTACCTTCTGGCGCACTGACGCAAGTGACGAATCTAGAGGGTTTGCGCTGGGTAAACGCCGGTTTTGGAGCCATACTCGGAATTGCCCTTGGTTTAAGCGCCCAAACAACTTACCGGCGCATCGAAAGACAAGTCCGCGAAATGCCTGTAGAAGTCCTGATCACCCGTTCCATAGGCTTGGTAATCGGGCTGTTGGTGGCAAACTTGATGCTGGCACCGGTGTCTTTACTGCCCATTCCGGCGGAGGTCGCTTTTATTCAGCCAGTGGTAGCAGTTTTAGCCAGCGTCACCTTCGGGTTTACCGGCGTAACTTTAGCCGATACCCACGGACGAGCCTTTTTGCGGCTGATTAATCCCAACTCGGTGGAAACCCTGTTAGTCGCAGAAGGCACGCTCAAACCAGCAGCGACCAAGGTTTTAGATACCAGCTGCATTATCGACGGACGCATTGAAGAACTGCTCGATACCGGGTTTATCGAAGGTCAAATTCTGGTGCCGCAGTTCGTGCTGCGGGAATTACAGCAAGTCGCCGATGCCGCTAACGATCAAAAGCGAGTCCGGGGACGTCGGGGACTGGATATTCTTAACCGGATGAAGACGGATCACCCAGAACGCATCGTCATCCACTCGGCGGACTACGACGATATACCCACGGTGGATGCCAAGCTGGTACGTTTGGCGCAGGAAATCAACGGTACTCTGCTGACCAACGACTTCAACTTAAGTAAAGTTGCCAGCGTGCAGAGAGTACCCGTCTTGAATATTAACGACCTAGCGCAAGCGCTTCGTCCTTCTTATCTACCTGGTGACAGCTTGGATCTGAAGATTATTAAAGAAGGCAAAGAACCGAGTCAGGGCATCGGCTATCTGGATGACGGGACGCTAGTTGTGGTCGAAGAAGGAAGTCGGTACGTGGGGAGCCAACTACGAGTAATCGTCACCTCGGCCTTACAAACATCTGCTGGGCGGATGATTTTTGCCCGCCTCCAGGCCGTTGAAGGCATGAAGGTGTAATTGCATCGGTTATAAGGTCATAGTTTATTTGACCAATTACCAATTAGCAATTAGCAATTAGCAATTCAAGAGTCGCTCTGTAACACGGTTTTAGAAACGATGCGGGTTTTCTTGCGATCGCTGTCTGAAAGTTCTTGCCCTTCTTGCAATCTAGTAGCACTGGTTTGCAGGACGGTGGCGGCGTTTTTGTCGCCCATTTGCAGTGCTGTTTTTGCCGCAGTTTGCAGCATCGTAGCAGCACCGACGCGATCGCCTTGTTGTAATTTTGTCTCGGCTAACTGTGTTTGTCGGTATTTCGCCAAGGCCAATATAGACTTTTGTACCTGCGGGTTGAGGACTGGTTGGTAATTTGGCACGAAGTTCGCCTCTACCGGAATCAATTCAGAAAGCAATCCTGTCCGATCGACTCCTGGGTCATCGTAGCGGATTTGCAATCTGGCAATGGTTTGTTTTCCTTCTGGCATCTGACCAATATAAAGGTTAGCCAAGACAACCCGCTCTAAATCGGTCATCAAATCTCCCAGTCGCACGACGAACCGATCCCCCTCCTTTTGGACTGGTAGTTCGATGGTATCGGGTGCTACTTGGGCAATCGGTTTGAGTTCTGCTAGCCGCACTTGGGGCATGAGTTCCAATAACAGGTAAGAATTAGTTAATCCCACCGACTGGATGCGGTTGAACAGCTTACCAAACTCGTCGAGTACTTGTTCCGGTTTGGCGATGTGAGAAAGAGTACCGCGACCGGCATCGGCAATGCGTTCTAATATATCTTGGTTCCAGCGATCGCCAAATCCCAAGGTGTTCACCGTCAGGTTATAGCTGGCAGCGAGTTCGGCTAATTTCAGGCAGCGGTTATTGTCGCCGTGTTCGTTTTCGCCGTCGGTTAATAAAAATGCCTGGGAAATCGCTTCTCGCTTACCCTTCGCCATTTCTTCAATTCCCAGCTTCAACCCTTCATCGATGGCGGTTCCCCCGTCTGCCTTTAGCAGAGCGATTTGGCGTTTAATGTTGGCTGGATTATCAATAACTTGATTAGAGACTAAAACTTTAGCGCGGTGATCGAAGACTACCACAGACAAGCGATCGCCCTGTGAAAGTCGCTCTACAAGGCGTCCGGCTGCCTGTTTCACCGTTTCTAAGGGACGCCCGGCCATCGAGCCAGAATGATCCAAGATTAAGCATAAATTCAGCGGCACATTGCGACTTGGTGCATCTGCGATCGCTCGAATTGACATCTCCAGCTGACGCTGGCTCGATGTCTGATGGGCATCAATATTAACATCATTCCATACTGGATTTAACCCGACTTTCATACCCCAAACTCCAACAATGAGTAATATAGGCTACCTCAAGGCGCGATCAGGACTTTTCGCAACCTACCATTAGCTTAGGCCAATCAAGAAGGATAATAGAACAAGCATAGGTGTTGGGAGCCGTACCGCGTCTGCCTTTATGTATACCCCGCCAGCGCGTTACTATGATTTAAAGAAAGATAGAGCCATTGTTTTGGAACGCGCATATGGACTCACCGATTAAGGCTGTTCAAGCTCCCTACTACGGAGATGCCTCTTTTCGCACACCCCCCCCAGATCTACCGTCCTTAATGTTGAAGGAACGGATTGTTTATCTGGGAACTCCCCTCATTTCCCCTGACGAATACAAGCGTCAAATGGGAGTCGATGTCACCAAGCTAATTATTGCCCAATTGCTCTATCTGCAATTTGACAATCCAGAAAAGCCGATTTTCTTCTACATCAACTCCACAGGTACTTCTTGGTATACCGGAGATGCGATCGGCTATGAAACAGAAGCCTTTGCCATCTGCGACACGATCAACTATATCAAGACACCCGTGCATACGATCTGCCTTGGTCAGGCAATGGGAACCGCAGCCATGATTTTATCAGCGGGAACAAAAGGTTGTCGAGCCAGTTTGCCTCACGCCACGATTGTTTTAAACCAACCTCGGAGTGGCACGCGGGGTCAAGCAACGGATATCCAAATTTACGCTAAGGAAGTGTTGGCAAACAAGGCAGCCATACTGGAAATTTTCTCCAAAAACACGGGGCAGCCAGCGGAAAAAATCGCCAAAGACACTGAGCGGATGTTATACATGACACCCCAAGAAGCCAAAGAGTATGGACTGATCGATCGCGTCCTGGAAAGCAAGAAAGATCTACCTGCACCAATACCCACATTCGCCTAAGTATCTTCCTATCCTATGCCTGTTAATGCAGCACTTCGGGTACCCTACAACATTCCAGGTAGTAACTATTGGCAGTGGGTCAATATTTATACTCGCTTGAGCCAGGAGCGAATTCTGTTCTTGAACCAGCCACTTACTACCGATATGGCGAATTCGCTGATTACCGCAATGTTGTATCTGGACTCAGACGACCAAACCAAACCGATCTACCTTTATATCAATTCTGTGGGCGATCCTGTCCTGGCGGGTATGACGAATGAAACGGTTGGTATGATGTCGATTACGTCTGGCTTGGCAATTTACGACTCGATGCAGCACATCAAGTCAGAAGTTGTAACCATTTGTTTGGGTCAAGCTGTCAGCATGGCAGCTTTTATCCTATCATCTGGAACCAAAGGAAAACGAGTTAGTTTGCCCCACGCATCGATCGCTCTCACCCAGTTTCGCAGCAGAACGCAAGGTCAAGCAACCGACATTCAAATCAACGCTAAAGAAGTCTTGGACAAAAAAGCCGTAGTCCTGGATATTCTGGCGCAAAATACGGGGCAGTCAGTTGAGAAAATTGCTAAAGACAGCGAACGCATTTTCTATATGACCCCCCAGGAAGCTAAAGAGTACGGACTGATCGATCGCGTCCTCCAAAGCACCAAAGAACTGTCTAACCCAGTTCCAGCGTTGACTTAGTTTTGCTCTGGAACTGTTGCAATCAACCTTCAAAGTAACCCCCCTGCAATCCTATGCCTATTGGTATTCCCAGCGTTCCGTATCGCCTTCCCGGTGGTTCCTACGAACAATGGATTTCTCTAGAAGATCGTCTATTTCGGGAACGCATTATTTTCCTGACAGAAGAAGTGGATGATGGCATTGCTAATGCGATCGTTGCTTACTTGCTGTATTTAGATTCCGACGATCAAACCAAGCCGATTTATCTGTATATCAATTCTCCCGGCGGCTCGGTCACCGCAGGCATGGCAATTTACGACACCATGCAGTACATCAAATCTGAGGTAATCACGATTTGTATGGGTCTAGCAGCCTCGATGGGGTCTTTCCTGTTGATGGCTGGGACAAAAGGAAAACGCATGGCTTTGCCTCACTCGCGGATCATGCTCCACCAACCTTCTGGCGGTACGCGGGGTCAAGCTACGGATATTCAGATTGAAGCGAAAGAAATTCTGCGGGTTCGCCGTCAGCTGAATGAAATTTACGCTCAACGGACGGGTCAACCCCTGGAAAAGATCGAGCGAGATATGGATCGAGACTTTTTCTTGTCGGCGCATGAGGCTAAGGAATATGGCCTGATCGATAAGGTGATCGAGGAACGGTAATAAAATTTTGGATTTGGGAATGGGTAATTGGTAATTGGTAATTGGTAATTGGTGATTTTACCCTCGTTACCAGGCTCCTGCCTGGTAACGCAATCCCCAGGCTCCTGCCTGGGAACGCCATTACCGATTACCGATTACCCAATCTAAAATCTAAAATAAACTCCCGATCATGAATCTGGCAGATTGTTACCGATTGTTAGAATTAAATACCGGCGCGTCAATTGCTGAAATTAAAGCTTCTTATCGGCGATTGGCGCGACGGTATCATCCTGATGTTAACCCGACGGATGGGCAAGCGAAGGAAAAGTTTATTGCGATTACTGAGGCTTACGAAATTCTGCTGGCGATCGCACCGACAGTAGAGATACCCAAAGAAAAGCCACCCGCAACGCCTTATAAAGCCGCTGAGTGGTCGCCGCCGCCAAAGGTAACAGTAACAACTCGGAAGGAAAAGCCAGTTACGCCAGAACCTCCGTTATCGGAAACGGATAAACAACTGAAGTGGCAATCTTACGATCAATTGCAACTGCTGCTGAAAACGCAAAAATTTCCCCGCGCGATCGCTTTAGTTGAAGGACTCGCCCAACGCCTACCCCATGACATAGAAGTGCGTCAATGGCAAGCTATTACTTATCAACGCTGGGGGCGTTATCTAGTCAGTCAGGGAGATTTAGATAAAGCCAGAATTTATCTTAAAAAAGCTTTGAAAACAGACCCCCATAATAAATCCCTCTGGTATGAAGTCAAGCGAGATTTCGACCGAATGGAATATTTGTATTAATTAATGGGTCATTGTTTATGATGGAAATTATTATCGTTGCAGGAAAGGAAATGATAGGGAATTAACCCGATCATTTCCACTTTTCTGGAGTAAACCTAACTAGAGAATCCAACTGGATCGGCTAACAACCCCAACTGCTCAAGAGTCGCTAGCCTGAGAACACCATCTGCAATCAAAAAGTTCGCTACTGCTTAATTTCTTTCTCTTCTGCCTCCTCTGTGGTAGGAGGACTCTTTGCCGGACGCTGCACAACATAACCCAAAAATACCGTAGCAATCCCGCCGACCGTCCCAGCAATTTTTTTATCAACCACCCCCTGGGTACTTAAAACTGTTGAGATTCCGGCGATCAAACCTAGAATAGTACCTAGTGTATCCAGCTGATTTTTGTTAAATTTGAGACTCATATTTAGATCTCCGTCATACTGGTCAAAAAGATTAAGTTTTTGTCAAACAAGGCTGAAAGTTTCGATAGCAAAGCTTTCAGCCTTCAGCAGCAAGAAATTCCTGACGGGAATTCAACGGGAGAGAATGCTAAATCAGGAATAACTTACTTGCACGGGAATGGAATTCACGCCAGACTTAGCAATTTGCTCCATGCGATCGCACAAAGCATCAAATCCCGACTTGTTCTTCAAAACAATGCAACCCGCAGAACCAGGCACGTTGGCATCAAAATGGATGCCAAATTCTCCCCTGGTTACACCAGAGGAAGACTCCACCGGATCTGGCGTAATGTGGAAGAACATTCCTTCGACTCCTTTGGTAGGAACGTAGTAAGGAGTAGTGGGAATGCGATACTCAAATCCCTGGGGAATTGGCCCTCTTGCTCGCGTCCACTGGTCTTCCTTGCCTTGATATCCAGCAATTCCCGATGTAGCCAGGTAATTGATATCATTTCCGTCTGGGTAAACCAGTTGGAGGTTGCCCCATAAAAGGCTGCGGGAATCGTCCAAATCCATTGAAAAAATCAGTTTATATCCATTACCGTTATTAGACATTGTTGTACTCCTTGAATGGTTTTTGAGTGAGAAGAAATCTGTCCTCTTTCTTGATTTTTAATAGTTGTAGTTGAAATCAAGTTATGCACTTTTTCAGATAGAAATGGGAAAGAATGTCAGTGCTATCCTGTCTAGTAAGTAGGTGAATATAAATAAACTCACCACAATGGCGGGCGATTATCCCACCCCACAAGAGTTGAAAGCTTTGTGGGGTGGGCGTCCCGCCCGCTATAGGATGAGATAGGGCCCACCCCACAAGAGTTGAAAGCTTTGTGGGGTGGGCGTCCCGCCCGCTAGAGAATTAGATAGCTATTTAACTGGTTCGTGGTAGCGCAAACAGCGAAGACAGCGCTACTACTAACCATTCAAGTCAGAACTGCATAAGCTCAAAACCCTGGCACCTATTTACCTAATGTAATTGGATCGGGAGGTAAGTTAAATCAGATCTTGCGTCAGCCTCCCAACCCGCCCGGAAATAAATTTCCGGATTGTAGAGACGTTACATGTAACGTCTCTACAAGTCGGTTAAAACCGACTCAATGCCATCAAACCAGTTTGTTTTAACGGACTTTCGCTGTCAGCTTTGGAATTTATTCTCTGGCGGGCTATGAGATTGGTGCAAGATCTCAATTACAGCCGATTGCTTTTCGTGTGAGGTACAGCCTTTTGGCGCAAGGCAAGTATAGCGGCAGCAAAAATGGCAGCGCGCTTGACAAACTCAGGTGTACCATCACCGCCTGCAATCCGCTATAAGTAAGTATCTGGGTATGAATACAGAGCATTCAAGTCGAGCGCAAAAACCCGGTTTCTGATGCGGTCAAGACTGATATTTCGTTACCATAACTCAAAGAAACTGGGTTTTTTAGCCCGAGACACTATTCCTCTCAAGTCTGACGATCTCACCCAAAACAGTGAGGTAATTGACCGAATAAAGATGTTAAGTAAGTAGTGGAATAAATGCAATCAAAACCTAACTCCCACTTCCATAAGTTGAAGGGAAGAAAGAGCTTTTCACTCGGAGCGGTGGCAGAGTTTATCCGTTTAATTCTCCCGATCTACTTAGTTTGAGGATACTGTGTTAGCTATGGATGCTTCATCAAGATACTGGAACTGCCGAATTAGTCTAGCTCGCGAAAATTTGGGATATGAATATCGTTTGGTTCCGACTGCACGGGAGTTTTTTAACAAACAATTTATGGAATTAGAAACAAAATCAGAGTTATCGAATTCAATCCAGGGTCAAAATGGGGATATCCAAGCCGTTCTGCTATCATATTTTCATGCCAAAAATTATTCTGTTGATGCCACCAGTCGTGCCCAAGCAGGACTTTGTCTGAGGTGCGATGTTTCTTACCCGATTCTGAAAGCTTGCCAAAAAATCGACAATCTGTTCGGGGGTGAAAAGCAATTCACTTACCGGGATTTGCTGCCATTTGTTCTCAATGATGATGGGCAAACTCCGATCGTTTTAGACAGAGATGGGAAAACTCAACTCATCCTGGATAATAAGGGTGAAGCTAAGACAACGCCTTATAAGTTTTTTACCGTTGAGATTCTGCGAACCTTTAAGCGGAATTCCCAGTCCAGCATGAGTTTGGAAAATTGGGCTTACTTGCAAACTAAACAAAATCCAGAACTGAAAGATTTTCTATCAGAATTTGGCTTTAAACAACTGAGCGACTGGGCGCTTTTGAATCGAGCGAGACCTACACAACTCGAACGGTTATCGGTGCGCGATCGCATTATCGTAGAAGTCTTTCATGCCGTCTACCGTCGAGACAGGCGTCAGCAACCAAAAGGCGCAAAAAAATGTCCGGACCCCTGCAACACTCAACTGCAAGAAATGCTGACCCGCCTGCAAGAACGAAATGTCGCGATCAACACCACGATCGAGTTGATGAAAGAACTTAGACAGGTAGCAAAGCAACTGAGACAGTATGACATTTGGAGTTACAGAGAACCGCTGGAAATCCAAGACCCCGATACGGGAGATTGCGTACCCAGACCCGATTTACCTCACGATTCCATCAATGAATTAGAGGTGGAACACCGGGAAGTTTCGGAGTTTTTCTATCAGCAACTGCGGTTAGCATTGTCTGGTGCAATAGAGAAAGAGATTGGCGATCGCATCACCACCTTGCAAAAAAGCAAAAAGTATGCTTCTTTCGCTCAAAAATTCATCCCAGGTTTGCAACTCTATTACTGTCAATGCCTGTCTCTGAAGGAAATTGCACCCTTGTTGGGAATGACCAGTTGGGATCAAGCGAGGCGGGTGTTGAATCCAGGGGAACTTCTTACCAAGGTTCGGGCTTCCTGCGTGCAACAAGTTCTCGACAAGATGTTAAAAAAGGCTCAAGATATGGGTCTGACCAAAATTCCCCCCGAACCAGACTATCTCAAAAACTTATCCGAGCAAATTGAAGCTTTTGCTGATGCAGAAATTTTCCAACAAGCAGCAGAAGAAATCCAAGCGGGGAAGAACCGTTCGATGGACAGCATATATGCCCAACAACTTCGTTTTTACTTTGAACAACATCAATGAGAAGACATTAGTACAGGAGTAAAAGAATGTTTAATCACAAGGTGCATTCAACTGATTTGAGACTCTTGCTTCCCGAAGTTATTTGGCTGGGAACAAAACATTTCGATCTGGCAAGAGAGATGAGCGATCGCGTAACTGGTGAAGCGCAACAGTGGCAAACTTATCTGAATGCTTTAGCGCTACTTAGCTTTGAACAATGGCTAAGCAATCGCCTACCCGATCGAGCAATCGATCGAGATAATTGTTCGATTGACTATCTCAGGGTTGGGGAGTTTAAATTTTGTGCGATCGCTACCGAACACCTACTTGATGAAATGGTCAATATCCCTCAAGATGCTATCGAGCAACCAGAACTCGCCGCTCATTTTTATGTAGTGCTTGAGGTCTTAGAAGAAGAAGAAAAAGTTATTCTTAGAGGCTTTCTGCGTTACGACGAACTGGTTAACTATCGCTGGCGGTTCAATTTACAATTACGGGACGGTTGTTATCAGCTACCGCTGTCTTTATTTGATGGTGATCCAAATCACTTGCTGTTATATTGCCATGTCTTACAAGCGGCTGCTATTCCTTTACCTGTACCATCTCCTGAAGAAAAATTACCGGGATATCTGAAGGAAACCAGAACCAAATTGAGCCAATGGTTACAGGGGGTATTTGATGAAGCTTGGCAGGCTATTGATAGACTGATCGGCTCAGAATTCAATTTAGCTTTGAGTACCAGAAACCTTGAGGAGGGTGCAAAGCGAGGCAAACTCATTGACTTGGGAATGCAACTGGGAAATCAAACTTTTGCGTTGCTGGTGAGTGTCACGGAAGAAGCTGAGGAAAAATTAGGTATTTTGAGTCAGTTACATCCAACGGGTAAAGAAAGGTATTTGCCGCCTCATCTTAAATTTACCTTATTGTCTAAAGCGGGTAAAACACTCCAGGAAGTCACTTCGAGAAGTGAAGATAACTACATTCAACTAAAACACTTTAAAGGTGAACCGGGAAAACGCTTTAGTATCGAAGTCAGTTTCGGAGATGTCACCGTCAGAGAAAATTTTGAGTTCTGAGATCGGCTAGTCAGATTGAGATTAATTAACTTGGGTTAGTTAAGTAATATCATCTCCGCTAGTATGGGACTCGTATAGTTAATAATGTTGTAGGGGCGGGTTTTACCAGAAATCGTTGCTACTAGGCGAATTGTATTGATAAACCCGCCCCCGACATGGGATGCCCTTCGCAAGTGGACATGATATAAATCTAACCCAGCCTAATTCATTTTTTATATTTTTTAAATCAATTTACCTTTGAATATTGCATAAGTTGATTTGAGATGCACCTATTAAAAAGTAAGGCAATATAAATATTAATTCAAAGGCGTGAATTATGAATAACAATAATAATGTAGCTCCAGAAAATAAACCGAGTAAATTAAGTAATAAGATTTTATTAACTGATGAAAATCCTGAAACCAAAAACCTCTTAATTAAATGCTTGGAAACAGCAGGATTTGACGTTGTTAGCACAGAAAATGGTCTTGTTATTGTTCAGTTAGCACATCAAGATTTTTCTACTACCGCTGAAACTAAAAAAACAAAGACTCAAGAATCTATATTTCCATCTATTCCTCGACTCCGTGAGGTTTTCGAGTTCATTGAATTGAATTATCATCAAAATATTAGACTAAAACAAGTAGCTCAAGCCGTCGGCTATTCCTCAGCTTACTTAACCGACTTAGTGCGAAAACTTACTGGAAAAACCGTTAATAATTGGATTATCGAACGCCGCATAGCAGCAGCAAGTACCTTACTTTTAGAAACTAATTACTCCGTTGATGAGATTGCTTTAAAAGTCGGCTATCAAAATATCAATCATTTTTACTGTCAGTTTCGCGATCGCTATAAAAATACTCCCCGTGCTTGGAGAGAGAAACAACGTTCTCACGCATTGTTATAATGGCTACTAAAATATTCCCTGTTAGCCATTAAATATTTGATTTACAATAGCTTGAGCATTATAGCGGATTGCAAGTGAGTGAGTTATAGCCTTAAGGCTCTCGTTTGTATAGCGGCAGCATTAATGCTGCCGCTATACAAACTTTCGGTGTACCTCATACAGCTGCAATCTGCTGTAATGAGGCAGCAGTAAGCAATTGTTTCGGCAGTTACTTACTGCTGCTTTTTTCTACATTCATCTTAACTAAAGAAACTACAAATTATATTTATATGGACATCAAAATGTCACTATATAAAAATAATTAACTCTTGCTTCTCTGAGTAACTAAAAATAGTTAATTATCAATTCAAGTAGGAAAGAATAGTATTGTTATTAGGAAAGGACGAAAGGGTTAGCAATAAAAAGCTAATTCTCGATTCAATCCAAACACCAAATCTCAATCTTTTACCAAGGAGAAAAAACATGGCTAGAAAACAAGGAAATCCTCCTACCATTCACACTGTAGAAGCTGGTGACATTTTATTTGACATCGCCCAAGTATACTATGGTGATGGCAATAAGTGGTCAAAAATTGCTGCTGCTAACGGCAATATTAAACCTGAAAGTTTACAAGTCGGTCAAAAACTTCAGATTCCTGCTTAACAGGTTTCAATAAATTCGAGAAATAGCTGGGAGCAAAATCAGCCATTAAGAAAACAGAAGGTCAGCAAATAAAACTAACCTTCTGTTACCTATCATTAGGAAATGGAACTAAAGACTTTCTGCTTTTCTCTCGAATTTTGACTACTTAAATTCCGTTCGCGTTACTCTACAAAGAAGGAGATTCAAGTTATGAATTTTACCGAAGAGATTTTAAATGCTCACAACAAGTATAGAGCCGAAGTGGGGGTTCCGCCACTGCAATGGTCAGAAGATTTAGCGGCAAGTGCTCAACAGTGGGCAGATCAATTGGCTCAAACTGGGAGGTTTGAACACAGTGGATCTGGAGAAAACCTAGCTCAGGGCAGTACCGGCGCTTTTTCCGTCACTCAGCTAGTAGATATGTGGGGTGGTGAAAAGCAGTATTTCATAAACGGTACTTTTCCTGATGTCTCTAGTACCGGGAATTGGATGGATGTGGGTCATTATACTCAAGTGGTTTGGAGAAATACAACAGAAGTTGGCTGTGGTTTAGCGAGTGGCAATGGCAACGATGTCCTGGTTTGTCACTACAATCCGGCAGGTAACTTTATGGGACAACCTGTTTACTAATGAAAGTTGTATCTCTTCTGCTCTGATGATAGCGTCCGCTCAGCACTTCCATGTTCTCACTCTTCGAGAACC
The DNA here is from genome assembly GCF_020521235.1 of Microseira wollei NIES-4236. Lineage (GTDB taxonomy): Bacteria > Cyanobacteriota > Cyanobacteriia > Cyanobacteriales > Aerosakkonemataceae > Microseira > Microseira wollei. The sequence continues at coordinate 24,881 of NZ_BLAY01000028.1, forward strand.
AATCAAGTTAAACCAACCAATTCAGAGGAAAAAACAATGCCAATTCCTAATGCCCCATTAAACCTAAAGACGACTTTTTACAGCCGTGAAGAAACCCAAGGTCATTTGCCTGCATCAGGCATTTCTGGAGCTACTTTGCAAGAAGCGCTTAACGGCTCCGGGCTTCTCCAGTGCGCCATCGATCCAGATGTGATTCCCATGCTAACAGAGTTTACTTTAACACTATGGGATGGAACCTCAGTACGTGCCAAAGCTTTAGATGTAGGCACAGCCATCAAGGGCGAAATGATTGATATCTTCGTGGATACTAACGAAGAAGCAATCGAGTTAGGTGTGAAGGAAGTCACAGCATTTGACTTTGTGGAAGTATCTGTGGAGTAGTTACATGGCTAGAAACTTGAATAATGCACAACAGAACGAGTCAAAGTTACTGACATTGACCTTTTATGGTTATCCAGATAACGACCCACCCAGCACAACGATCGCTTATCCCAAAATTCACCAAGTTGCCGGTGGAACTGGAACCTACGACGATCCCGTTACAGTTGCGATCGTCACCCCAATGAATGGAGGAAATTGGTCTCCCAGTACAAAGATGTACGTTCCTTATCTGAAGAAGTACTTAATTGTGGAGGATGAGTGTGCGTCGTGCATTCCCGATCAAATCGATGTTTGGATGGACAGTAATGACACCTATCCAAATGAGGTTTTACAGTGTGAAAAAGCCTGGACACCCAAAGAACCAGTGGAAGTTGAGATCGATCCGCCTGTTGGTCGTGAAGTCATAACCACCCCGTTTTTCGATATTACAGCGGCTTGCAGCCGCGTGAGGTACAGCCTTTTGGCTTCGTTTGTGTAGCGGCACCCTTAAGGGTGCCCGCACACCGCTGTCGAAGGTGTACCTCATACGACTGCAAACCGCTATAGTACTGGTCAGTGCCATCAACCCTCGGGTTTCCAGGCTTAGAAATTGTGTAGCGATCGCTTGAACAACATCAAGGATAGGACTTATATCGTGTCCGGTTGTATCGGTTGCGTTTAGCTAGCAGGTGAGCAGGTGGGCAGGTGAGCAGATGGGAGGGAAAATACAGCTTTTGCACCACGACCATATACAACCGATGCTAGCGGACTTGATGTTACACATTTTGACGAAAAATCAAGGGTTTTAAAGGGTGTAGGGTGTAGGAAATTCCCACCAAACCCGACACCCGACACCCCACACCCACCCTAAGAGCGCCATATTTTTGCGTAAGTCTTGAAGGAGTTAAAAAATGTCAAAAGTACTTGATTATCTTAACAGTATCTCTGGTTCTAAAACAGTTGCCGGACAGCACAACCGAGAGCCTATCTCTGAACCAGCCAAATGGACAGAAGCTATCCATAACACCACTGGAAAATATCCTGGTCTCTGGAGTAGTGACTTTTTGTTCGAGCAAGACAATATCGATAGTCGGCAGACGATGATCGATGAGGCTAAAAAACAATGGGATCGAGGCGCGATCGTCAACCTGATGTACCACGCCTGTCCGCCGACGCAATCAGAAGCTTGCGGATGGGAAGGCGGTGTCAAAAGCCAGCTTTCTGACGACGAGTGGAACGAATTGATCGCCGACGGGACAGATCTAAACAATGTTTGGAAGTCACGCCTGGATATCATCGCCGAGTTTCTCCAGGAGCTGAAAGATCGCGGAGTGGAAGTACTTTGGCGTCCACTTCATGAAATGAACCAAGGAGTATTTTGGTGGGGAGGTCGTCCTGGTTCAAATGGAAGTCGAAAACTCTACCAAATCACCCACGACTATATGGTCAAAACAAAGGGTTTGACTAACCTAATTTGGGTCTGGAATATGCAGGATTTTCCTAGTTTAAGTCAGGACTTAAGCGATTACAATCCTGGGGATAGCTACTGGGATGTTGCTGCTCTGGACTTTTATAACGGAGATGGGTTTACCGCAGATAAATATAATGCTATGGTCAGCGTTGCTAATGGCAAACCGATCGCAATTGGTGAGTGCGATCGCTTACCTACCGCTAACGAACTGGCTGTACAACCCCTCTGGAGCTTCTTTATGGGATGGTCTGAGTTGGTTTACGAAAAAAATTCAGAGTCAGAAATTCGCGTTCTTTATAATGCTGCTAACGTCTTGACTCGCGATCAACTACCAAGATGGTAAATAGAAAGTTATATCTCACGCGATCGCACTTCCTCATTAGTAGATTTATAGTTGATAAATTTATAGCCTATAAATCAGATTATACCTGGTTTATAGGCTATTTTTGTAGCTGCATCATTACCTGAATACCTAAAACTAATTAAATAGGTTTTTATGGCTTGCTAAAATAGTTTATTACCAGTATATTTTGTTAAATATATTATTTGTATTATGAGACAATTCAAAATTTAGCTTTTTTGCTAAACATTGAAATTTTCCCATCTGGCAAAACCTAAAAAAAGGAAATGAGACTATTATGAACATTGCTCTTACATTCGACGATGGTCCACGTCCTGACTATACGCCACAAATTCTCGATATTCTGAGCAAGTACGGCATTAAAGCCACTTTCTTTTGCGTTGGTCAAAATGTTGATGCACATCCAGAACTTGTGAAGCGAGCATTCGACGAAGGACATCTCATCGCTAACCATTCTTACACGCATCCCCACCTTCCACAGTTGGATGATAGTGGAGTTTCTGGAGAGTTTGGTAATACTAACTCGGCAATCGAGAAAGCAATCGGACAAGCTCCTGGGTATTTTCGTCCTCCCTTTGGCGAAACAGATGATCGGGTGAATGGTATAGCAAGTCAACTTGGACTCAAGGGACCAATTCTATGGACTGTTGATACGAATGATTGGAACAATGTTGGAGTCGATGCGATTGTTAATACCTTAATATCAGCGCCAGATGGGTCGAACATATTGTGTCATGATGGCGTTCAAACCTCAGATCAGACAATACAGGCAATTGACCGAGCCATTCCACAAATGCAACAAAATGGAGCGAGCTTTGTGACTGTCAGTGAATTGCTGGGAACAGGAGGAGAAACAGCACTGAGAATGATGCGTGCTAGCACTAACATCTTGATTCCTCATCCTTCATTTCCGATTCTTTCCGCACGTAAAGCAGCCTAGTAAATAGTTAAAGAAGTGTCAGTTTCGCTAATGTTACTGGCACTTCAGTATAAATAGTTTGATTTCTCAAGGACAATTTTCATTCTAACTACGGGAGAGCTTAAACTCAACTCGAGAAACCCAGTTTGTCAAACAAACCGGGTTTCTGGCATCATCGTGCGTAAGTCCTGATTATGTTTGAATAGTGCATAAGTTTATCTGAGATGCACCTATTAAAAAGTAAGCCAATAAAAATATTGATTCAGAGGCGTGAAATATGACTGAAAGTAATAATGTCAACCCCCAAAATCACCAGAGTAAATTTTGGAACTTCTGGACTACCTTACCGGGTATTATTACAGCGACTGGGACTTTATTAGGAAGTGGAGGCTTGGTGGCTTTGATTCAAATTTTTAAGCCTCAAATGCCCCCTTCTAACCCGTCACCTCAAACCAGGATTGAGGTTGATGCCAAATCGGAAAGTGGCACTCCCTATACTAATTCCAAAGATAAACCCGTACAGATCAAGTTTCATGCCCAAGGTAAATGGCTGGCAATTCCTCAACATATCTCTGGCGACAATTTGCCCAAGGGTTATATGTCACCCAATGGTGCTGGCGATTTTGCCTCTAATACAGATAAGCTATGCCCTGGACACGCGTTAGGAGCCTTGGTAGTTAAGAAAGATCAAGGTAATTGTATTGCTTCAGGTGCTGAAGGCACTATTAACTTGGAACCGGGACAGACTGTTTATTTCTTAATGAACGATGTTAAGGGTCTTTACAAGGATAATGAAGGTGTCGTTAAAGTTGACTTGTCTGTAGTCAAGTGAAAAAAGATCGGGACTTACGCTCTTCGCAGGTTAGAAACCCGGTTTCTTGCTGCGATCTCTAGTTCCCAAAGCGACGAATTTTCAGAGAAACCGGGTTTCTCAAGCATAAGCGTCAGAGAAGATTTTGAGTTGTGAATATCTGCCAAGTGCATAAGTATATTTTCAGTGCAACTATTAAAGCTTAGAACGCCTAAATAATGAGCATCAGGAGAAATAAGTCATGGGTAAAGATTTTGAACAAGCCTGCAAACAAGCAACAGAATCAATTCGTAAGGGCAAGTGCAATATTCTGATAATTGGGAAAACTGGTGTAGGTAAAAGTACATTAATAAATGCTATTTTTGGAGAAAAAATGGCAGATGCTAGCGCCGGAAAACCAGTAACTCAATTTATCAAGCCGTACAATAAGCCTGAGCTTAATAATTTTACCATTTATGACACACCCGGTCTAGAACTCTCTAATCTGGATAAAGCCAAGAGAGATGTTTCCCAACTGATTGAGCAGCAGAGAAAATGTGCGTTAGAAGAACATATCCATCTTATTTGGTACTGTGTAAATGAGATGAGCGATCGAATTGAATCCAAAGAAAAACAGTGGATTGAAGAACTAAGGAATAAAGATTTACCCGTGATTATTGTCCTAACTAAAGGAACGGGAGAAGAAAACATCGAATTAGTAAATTGCTTAAAAGAATTCTCAGATATTTACATTAGAGTGCTAAACGAGCCAAAGAAAATTGTTCATGACTTTAAAGTTAAAGTCCAGAGTCCTAATTTAGAGAGGTTAGTTAAAACAACCACTCAAAATCTCCCAAAGATAGCTCAAGCAGCATTTATGATCGCTGTTTCAAATATTGATTTGAAGAGAAAGGCAGCAACCACGTGGCTTATCCCTTATGTGGCAAGTGCATTTACCATTCCATTCCTATTTCCAATTCCGTTCTTGGCAAAAAAGGTTAGCGCCACCGCAGTGCAAACGACCATGCTAGTCCACCTATTCAATTTATTTGAACTGCCGTTGGAACGGAAAATTATTGGTGAGTTAGTTTCCCTGGGAATCAGCCTTAACTTGATCGACTTATCTGTTGACTTCTCTGTGGAAAATATTGGACAGTATATAGCCGATCAATTGCTCCAAGCCAGTCTCGAAGATTTAATTGCTGGAGGTGCAGCATCATTATCTACGCTGGTAACTGGTCTGGCTTATATTGATGTCCTCATAGCTTACAAAAAAGCTCAATTGGCAGGTCAGGAAATCTCTGTAACTGACCTAGCAGAAATGCTGAAAAATAAAATACAAGAATATACACAACCTGGTTGGGAAATCTTGAGACAAATCCTGGATGATGGAGGTGGAAACTTGGCATGGCAACCGAGCTATACTAATTGATTTGTCAAGGACAATTTTCATTCTAACTACAGGAGAGCTTAAACTCAACTCGAGAAACCCGGTTTGTCAAACAATACCTTCGCCAATTTTGTCAAACGCCCGCAGGCTAAAGCCTGGGGCTACACAGACAAAGCCCACCGACCTGGGCTGAAAGAAATTCTTACAGGCTGCTTCGGCAGCCTTTGTTTGTGTAGCCGCACCCTTCAGGGTGTCGGCTTTTTGGCGAAGGTATTATCAAACAAACTGGGTTTCTCAATCATAGTCTGGCAGCGATCGCACAAAACAACACCTTTTGTAACAAATTTTCTGGCGAAAAGATCCGGAAAGCTATAATTTAGCTTGTAGCAAAGAGAATTCTGGCAAAAAGTGATATGCTGCCGCACATGAGCAAGTCAGTTGTCATCAATCTGGGACATGGTGATTTGAACAACGGCTTTCCCAGAGTTACTGCTCAACTATGGGCAGCAGGTCATCCCCTGCCGGAGCAATTTATCGGCAGCTTACCGGCAGCACCGGATCTGGTTGAATTATACAGAAATTGGCAGTCAATTTATCTAAATCTGTGCGATCGCAAACAACTTATATCTCGCTCGAAAGAGGAAGATGATGATGAACTGGAAATCGATCAAGGGGGTACAACCAACATCTCTGTTGTAGATTTCCATCAGGTACGCCAAACCTTAGAAGAAAGCATTAATGCTTGGTTCAAATCTGAGGAGTTTCTTAACATTGACCAGGAGTTGCGATCGCGTCTAGATCCAGCTGAACAAATTCGGGTAATTATTGAAATCAACGAAGTACTATTGCGGCGATTACCCTGGCATTGCTGGAATTTCTTTAGGGATTATCCACAAGCAGAAATGGCTCTGTCTAGACCAGAGTATAAACGCAGCCAAAGATTGCAGTCAAAAGACCCGAAAAACAAAGTTAGAATCTTGGCAATTCTAGGCAATAGTGTTGGTATCAATCTGGAGGCAGAAGCCAAGTTACTCAACAATTTAAAGGATGCAGAAGTTGCTTTTATTGTCAAGCCAGAGCGTGAAGAATTTAACCAACAGCTTTTAAATCCCGCCGGATGGGACATCCTCTTTTTTGCCGGTCACAGTCAAACTGAGGGGGAAACGGGCAGAATTTATATCAATGAAAACAAGACCAATAACAGTTTAGCGATCGCCGAATTAGAAACAGCGCTCAAAGATGCTATCGAGCGGGGTTTAAAGCTGGCAATTTTTAACTCTTGCGATGGGTTGGGATTGGCGCTGGAATTGGAAAAATTAAATATTCCCACAGTAATTGTCATGCGAGAGCCAGTGCCGAACTTTGTGGCACAGGAATTTTTTAAGTATTTTCTGGAAGCTTTTGCCTTTGAACGACTGCCTTTATATTTGGCAGTGCAACAAGCACGCAGAAAGTTAGAAGCTTTAGAAAATGACTTTCCCGGTGCTTCTTGGTTGCCTGCGATTTGCCAAAACCCCGCAGTACAACCACCGAATTGGCTACAGTTGGGGGGGATTCCCCCTTGTCCCTATCGCGGTTTATTTGCCTTCCAGGAGGAAGATGCACGCTTATTTTTTGGGCGGGAAACTTTTACGCAGCAACTTGTAAAAGCTGTGAATACCAAAAAATTGGTAGCAGTAATTGGGCCGAGTGGAAGTGGTAAGTCTAGTGTGGTATTTGCCGGGTTGATTCCCCATTTGCGTTGTTGTGACATTCCCTTTAAGATTGCTACTTTTCGCCCTGGAAATAATCCTTTCAATTCTCTAGCATCTGCTCTCATCTCTGTAGAAGCACCCGAAAGCAGCAATATTGAATTTACATCTGAGTCAAAATCAGATCCCCCCCTGCCCCCCCTTGACAAGGGGGGGAGCCAAAATCCAAAATCTGCTGAACTTGAAGTGGCTATAGAACTGCGATATGCCTCCGGCACGCTGACGCGATCGCAACCGGGTACGTTGTGCAATATTATCAATAGAATTCTCCAGAAATCGAGGGCGGGCGAGACGCCCACCCCACAAGAGTTTTTGCAGAATTCCAATAGAATTCTCCAGAAATCGAGGGCGGGCGAGACGCCCACCCCACAAGAGTTTTTGCAGAAGTCTCATGGGTTAGGCGAACGGTTGCTGTTAGTAGCCGATCAGTTTGAAGAACTCTATACCCTAGTTTCTGAAGCGGAACGCTTGGTATTTCTGGAAGAATTGCTGGGGGCGGTCAATAATACTCCTAACTTTACCCTTGTTATTACCTTGAGGGCTGATTTTTTAGGACGGGCGTTGGATTCTGAAGCGTTGGGAAAGGCTTTGCAACAGTATCCTCCGGAACTGCTGATCCCGATGAATCGTAAAGAATTAGAAGAAGCGATCGCAAATCCCGCCCAGATGTTAGGAGTAGAGTTAGAAGAGGGATTGACAGAACGCATCATTAATGATGTAGATCGACAACCCGGTCATTTACCGTTACTGGAATTTGCGCTCACCCAATTGTGGGCAAAACAGAAGGACGGTATTTTATCCTGTGCAGCTTACAAAGAAATCGGCGGTGTAGATTTAGCTTTAGCAAATCATGCCGAACAAGTTTATTTCAATTTGAGCGCAGCAGATCGCTTTCGATCGCAACGGATTTTCATCCAACTGGTGCATCCGGGAGAAGGAACGGAAGACACCCGCCGCTTAGCCACTCGCGCTGAAGTGGGGGAAGAGAATTGGGATTTGGTAACCTACCTCGCTTCTGCCCGTTTAGTGGTTACCGGACGGGATGAAAAAACTGGTTTGGAAACTGTGGAAATCGTCCATGAAGCACTGATTCGGAGTTGGGAAAAACTCAGAATATGGATGCAACAAGACCGGGATTTTCGCCACTGGCAAGAGCAATTGCGGGGGGTAATTCGTCAGTGGGAGAGTAGCGGTAAGGATGAAGGGGCATTGTTGCGAGGAAAGCCTTTGATAGATGCTCAATATTGGCAGCAGCAACGCTCAGATGAATTGAATTCGGGGGAGAGAAGTTTTATTCAACTGAGTTTGGCACTGCGCGATCGCGAATTTAAACAGCAGAAACGCAGTCGGCAACTTACCATCTCATCCCTCGCTGGCGGTTTGGTTTTAGCCCTAAGTATAGCTGGGGTTGCTTGGTGGCAATGGCAGAATTCAGCTATCAACGAAATCAAAGCGATTAGCGAATCGTCGCAAGCCCTTTTTGCTTCAAATCAAAAGTTTGACGCCCTGATAGAGGCAATCAAGGCGAAGGGAAAACTGCAAAAGTTAGTAGGGGTAGATACACAAACCCAAAATCAGGTACTCCAGGTACTAGAACAGGCAGTTTATGGAGCAATTGAATACAACTCCTTGACGGCTAAAAATGCAGTTTGGGGAGTAGCAATTAGTTCTGATGGCAATATCATTGCTTCGGGGGGAGAGAAAAATGCGGTCAAACTCTGGCGACGGGATGGCAGTTTACTTCACACCCTCGAAGGGCATCAAGGTACTATTTGGGGAGTCGCTATCAGCCCTGATAGTCAGTTGATTGCTTCGGCTTCTGAAGACAAAACAGTGAAACTCTGGAGTCGGGATGGTCAAGAATTAAACACCCTCAGAGGGCCTAGAGATAGAGTTTGGGCAGTGGCTTTTAGTCCTGATAGTAATAAAGTTGCTGCGGTTTCTCAGGATGGGTTGGTGTATATCTGGAGTCGGGAAGGTAAACTAATTAAAAGACTCACAGGAATCAAAACGGTTGCCAAAGTAACATTTACTCCTAATGGTAATATCGTTGCTGCCAGTGAAGACGGATCTGTCAAAATCTGGAGTATTGACGGCAAGCAATTGCCAACTCTAGAAGCACATATCGGTCCGGCTTGGGGACTTGCGGTTAGTCCTGATGGTAGCAAGATTATCGCTGGGTTTGGCGACGGAACGGTGAAAATCTGGAGTCCCGACGGCAAGGAAATTCTTTCCTTTAAAGGGCATAGCGATAGTGTAATGGAAATTGCTTTCCGCAGCGACGGTAAAGTATTTGCTACAGCAAGTAAGGACAAAACGATTAAAATTTGGAGTTTAGACGGCAGGTTGGTGACAACTCTCAACGGACATAGCGATCGCGTTAATTCAGTTGCGTTCGCGCCTGATGGTAATGCACTGGTATCAGCAAGTGAAGACAGAAGGATTAAATTCTGGAAACTCAACCATGAGTTGCTTACCTTCCTCAGAGGACATGAAAAACCAGTAATCGGAGTACGCTTTGGTCCTGATGGTAAATTTGTTGCCTCAGCATCTGACGACAGTACGGTCAAATTATGGTCAAAAGATGGCACATTGCTTCGCACCCTCAAAGGGCATAAATCTGCTGTTTTGGGAGTAGATGTTAGCAAAGACGGTCAAACAATTGCTTCTGCTAGTTGGGACAAAACCGTCAAACTCTGGAATTCTGACGGTAGTTTGCGGAAAACTCTTGTCGGACATCAGGCTGAAGTTTGGGGCGTTGCCATTAGTCCCGATAGTCGGATAATCGCTTCTGCTTCTAAGGACGCTACTATCAAACTTTGGGATAGTGGCGGTAATTTACTGAAAACTCTGAGAGGACATCAGGGCGATATCAGGGATGTAACTTTTAGTCCTGATGGTAAAACGATCGCCTCAGCAAGTTCGGATTACACCGTCAAATTGTGGAAGTTAGACGGTACTTTAGTTAAAACTCTGAACGGTCATCATGGAGGCGTTATCAGAATCGCTTTTAGTTCCAATGGCAGGATACTTGCCTCTGCAAGTCTTGATAACACCGTCAAACTCTGGAAAACTGATGGGACTTTGCTTAAAACTATCAACGCTCACAATAACGGAGTTAGGGGAGTGTCCTTCAGTCCTGATGGTAAAACAATCGCCACAGCAGGAGGAGACAATACCGTCAAACTCTGGAATTTGGATGGAACTTTGCTCAGGATTCTTAGAGGACATAGCAATCCGGTGTGGGCAGTATCTTTCAGCCCTGATGGTAAAACAATTGCTTCCTCCAGCGAGGACAAGACGGTGATTCTGTGGAATAGCTATCGCGTCCAAAATCTAGATCCGTTGGCGTTCGCTTGCGATTGGGTGCGCGATTATCTGAAGCATAATCCCTATAAACGCCATCTGTGCGATCGCATTAATTAGCGAGCGCAATTGCACTTACCCAACAACGTATCCCCAAAAACCCGGTTTCTTTAAGAAACCGGGTTTTTTTGCTCAGTTCGTCACAATTTCCTCACATTTTTTGGCTAAATTTAAACTGGGTTAAAATCTGCAATGCTTGACGAAGCAAGCATTATTATGACCTTATTCCGAGCAATGCAAGTATTAATTTTAACCATTGCCATCCGTTTGATTTCGGCTATAATTGCCGTCAGCCAACTGCATTTTGCCGCTTTTGCTGAGATGTTTTAGCAAATCGGTAATAACTAATAGCATTTGAACAATTAGCAATTAGCAATTAGCAATTACCTATGATATCCAACCCCGTTATTGACATCAAAAATATCAATTTTTACTTTGGTAAAGGAGCCTTACGCAAACAGGTTTTATTTGATGTTGACCTGGAAATTTATCCGGGAGAAATTGTGATTATGACCGGGCCATCTGGGTCGGGTAAAACAACCTTGCTGACCTTGATTGGTGGTTTGCGTTCGGCGCAAGAAGGGAGTTTAAAAGTTTTCGGACAACAACTGGTGGGAGCGAGTAAAAGCAAGATGGAAGAAGTCCGCCGCCAGATTGGTTATATTTTCCAATCACACAACTTATTGAAAAGCTTAACGGCGATACAAAACGTGCAAATGTCCCTCGAACTTCACCCAGAGATTTCTGCTCAAGAAATGCAGCAAAAAGAAGAGGAAATCCTTAAAGCTGTTGGTTTGGGCGCGCACATTAATTATTATCCAGAAAACCTTTCAGGAGGACAAAAACAACGGGTGGCGATCGCGCGCGCTTTAGTCAGCCATCCCAAGTTAGTTTTAGCAGACGAACCAACCGCTTCATTAGATAGTAAATCCGGTCGCGATGTGGTAGAAATTATGCAGCGTTTAGCCAAAGAACAAGGCGGTACAATATTAATAGTGACTCACGATAACCGCATTTTAGATATTGCCGATCGCATCGTACATATGGAAGATGGTCGTTTAACTCGCGACGAACCTCTTTCTGTACAAACACCCGTTTGATTGGGTAATAGTTAATAGGTAATAGGTAATGGGAAAGCAAGAAGTAATTAGACGTTTGGCAAAAGTGCTTTTTATCCAATTCAAGGGCAGGCGGGACGCCTACCCCACAAGAATAAAACAGGACTGACGCAAAGAAACCGGGTTTCTATGAAACGCAGCTAATCGGTAATAACTAATAGCATTTTAACAATTAACAATTAACCATTAACAATTAACAATTAACAATTACCTGAAACCCAAGAATAAAAGTCATAAATTAGCGGCGATCGCTTTAAATTTGACCCGATATTATTGGTTTGATGCAGAGTTGAACAATGAAGCGGGCGATGAGGGATAATTAGTTATAATGAAATTTTTACAGCGGATTGCAGGCGTTGATGGTACACCCACAGCGGTGTGCGGGCACCCTTAAGGGTGCCGCTACACAAACTCAGCCTTAAGGCTTTCCCTCACTCACTTGCAATCCGCTATACTCGCTCTCGTTGCCATATTTTGTGATTTTGCTAGATTGGGGATTGATTAACGCTGAATTTGACTTGCTCGGTCATGCTATTGAGTTAAATATTGCTCAATTAACTCAAACTGCTCAAACCAACCAAACACAAGAACTGCCCATCAGTTTAGAGGGACTCGCGCGCATTCAGGCACCAACTATTACCCTAACTGCAATCGATTGGCGGGTGAATATTACTGGTAGGGAAATTTCGCCGCAAAATTTCCAAGGAAATTTAACCGCTGTGGGGACAATTTTCGGAGGCAGCTTCTTTGTCAGGTTAGATCAACCAAACTTACAACAACGAGAAACTTGGAGATTAGCTGAAGCACAGTTCCTCAGAAAGCTGGATCGATCTGATTATATTTTCGGTTCCCAAGCACCGTTTTGGCGCAGTCAAGGAACGGGTGATTATTGGGGTTTTACGATCGTTCAGCGGTGGGGATTTACGCCGCCACCACCTTCGGGGAGGGGTGGTTTCAATCCTCAACAACGCTTGCAAGCATCTCAAATTGAACGCACGATTGTGGGTAGGGCAAATCCGGGTACTTTGGTGCGACTAACTCAAGGTTTGGGCGAGGGGGCGCTAGCTGAAGTTTTAGTAGATTCTTCTGGGATTTATCGGTTTGAAAACGTGCGGGTTGACAATCAATCTTCTAATACTAATTATCGCGTTTTACTGTACCGCGATGCCAGGCTTACCGCTCAGCCAGAAATTCGCGATGTGAGTTTTTCTAGAGCGCTGGAACTATTGCCTTCTGGGGCGTCTGCTTTGATTGTTTCTGGTGGTTTGCGACGGCAATTTGCGGCTAATGACACTTGGGTGGGAACCTTCTCGGATTTCCGGGGTGGAATTTTCCAACGCTGGGGTTTAACAGAAGAATTGACGGTGGGGTTGGGGGGTGTTTACGATCGCAATTTTGATCCCCAATCCGCAAGTGAGTTTAGAGGTTTGGCAGAGTTATTCTTTCTACCTGCGTCGGGCAAATTACAAGCATCGGTTTCGGTTGTCAAGGGTGATTCTTGGGATGTGAATGCTGATGTTCGCTTGCAGCCGTTTCCCAATTTTACTGCTAGATTTAATAGCGATCGCTTCTCCCAACGGCTCAATTTAGATTGGCGAGTTTTGCCGGGTTTAAGTTTATTTGGAGCGATTGACAGCCGCGATGGAAATTCCGCCGGGTTGCAATTTTACCGTCGGGGCAGAAATGATGAAACATCTGTTCGCGCCACTTTTGATACTAACAATCGCTTCCGCTGGAATTTAACTCAACGTTTTGGTAAACTACAATTCACCCAACAAGGGAACGAAATCAGCACGCAATCTGCACTGGGCTATAACTTTTCTGCTCAACAATCGCTGCTATTTAATTACGAAACTCGCTCTCAAAACTTGCTCGATGACAACCTGGCAACTTTGTCTTGGCGCTATCGCTCAACAGCGCGATCGCTTGATGGCAATTATCTTTGGGAAGCGCAAGTGGGATACGCAATTGGTTCTCGCGGTGAGGGAATTATTGCCTCGGCGGGAACAACCATCATACCGGGTTTGTTGTTGCGGGGGCGCTATCAGGGAGTGGCGCTTACTTCCTCAGAATCGAGTTTTAATATTGAGTTAGTTTCCAGCTTGGATTTACAGGCAGGAATTAGCCCCAGCGATCGCCGCAACGAGAACTTCCGCACGCTGGGAGGAATCGCTATCTTTGCGTTTTTTGATGCTAACAATAATGGCAAAAAAGATGCAGGCGAATCAATTTATACAGGCAATCTAGATATGTTTGTGCTAGATAATAAACCCCTGGCATCATATCAAGTGCAGCGGCGGCGCGATCGCAACAGTCTGCGTCTCCCCCAGGGGACTTATCGCCTTGATTTTAAGCCATCCGGTTTTCCCCCCGGCTGGAAAACCGCCGTTGATGCTTTAGCAATTGATGTGGTTGCTGGAGCCTATACGGTGGTGCGAGTGCCTTTACAGCAGATTGCTTTTCAGTGAGGTACAGCGCTTGGGCTTCGTTTGTGTAGCGGCACCCTTAAGGGTGCCGCTACACAAACGAAGGTATACCTCATTTTTCAGAGAAACAAATGTGATTTGCGATCCTAGAAACCGGGTTTCTGGCGCCGAGATTAGCGTGCTTTAGCGACGATTTTTACAACAAACCCGGTTTCTTTGCCATGGTGCGATCGCCATCATCCTAGAAACCGGGTTTCTGGCGCCGAGATTAGCGTGCTTTAGCGACGATTTTTACCAGAAACCCGGTTTCTTTGCCATGGTGCGCTCGCCCAAAATCAAGTTATCTGATTTTGCTCCAACTTCACAAACTTACCGATAAAACCAGATACCAAAGAAAGCACAATTGAACCAAACAAAGGAGGCCAAAAACCAGAAACTTTAAACCCAATGTCAAACGCACTTGCTAGCCATCCCGCTAAGGACAGGGAGATGGCATTCACGACTAAGAGAAATAGACCCAGGGATAAAATTGTTAGCGGTAACGTCAGGATGGTGATAATCGGTTTAACCGTTGCATTTACAAACCCAATAATCACCACGGCGAATATAGCTGCCGTAAAACTGCTCACCTCAATTCCCGGTACTATCTTTGCCGTTACCAGCAGCGAAATTGCTGCAACTAACCAAGTCAAGCAGAAATTTAGCATATACCATCACCTTTTCAAGAAAACGATTTTTCCAAATCAACTTTTACCAGAGGTCTAATCTGGAACGAATTGGGAAGAGAACGCTGAAAATACAGCTTTCCCCTTTTCCATTCTACCAGTTGAGGCCGCTGGCGATCATAACCCTTAACCATAAACTTTCACGACTTGTTTGATTTGAGGTCAATGTATTATTTTTGACAAAGTTTTAAACTCTGAACTTGATCTGCGGCATAATTGACAGGGACAAATGCATAACGTTCACTTGAGCAATTAGAGGGGACAACTTTCACCAATGCGATCGCGGATTCCTGGCGATCGCCTCCGTTAAAACTAATCTTACCCGTCGCCCCAAACGCTTGAAAATCGGGCGCGGATAAAGCTTGTTGCACATCGCGGCGATTCGGATTCTGCTTTTTTTCCAAAGCTGTTATCAAAGCACGAGTGGCATCATAAGCTAAAGCGGTGCGCCAACTCACTCCCCCTCCCCATAACTGCTGGGTAGTTTGGGGAAACTCCCGATTGGGACTATCCCAGCGATGCCAGGGAATTGCCACCACCAAACGGTTTGCTGCTGCTTGTCCTACCGTTTGCAAAACCTTTGGACTGTAGAGGGTATCTCCTCCCACCATCCAATAACGACCTTGGTTGGCATTAATTATCTTTAAAGCGTTAGGAAACGCGTCGGTACTGGTTTGATTGTCTGGTAGCAAAACAAGCGCTGTAGATCCTTGTTTTTGTGCTTGGTCTATCGAGTTAGCTGCGTTGAATTCAGGTTTAGACAAATCAAATTCCTTGATAACTTGTCCTCCACTTGCGGCGAAATTAATGCTAAATTGCTCCCGAATCGATTTGCTGAAATTATTTTCTGGATTGTAGAAAAGTGTTGCCCTCTGCTGCTGGAGTTGGTTGTGCAAGTAGCTTGCTAAAGCTTGACCCGCAAAGCGATCGCTTGGCACAGTCCGAAAGAAAACCCGATCGGGTTTCATCCCCCAAGATGTCAGGTTTACCGAGGTACTTCCAGGTGAAATCAATACCAATTGTTGCTGTTGATAGATAGGCAATGCTGCCAAAGTCACTTCACTCCCAAGATGACCGATGACAGCTAAAATATCCCGTTTTGCTGCCAAATTTTCGGCAAATTTTTGAGCTTTAATTGGGTTGCTGGCATCATCGGCAATTAAAACTTTCAATCCTTTACCATTAATCTTTTTCCCGTTATTGATTTCATTTTGTGCTTGTGCAACGCCTCGTAAAATTTCTAAAGCTGAGTCCCGATTATTTTGCATCGGAGCCGCAACAGCTATAGTATAAGCGCTTCTACCCATGAGGCGAGCATTATTGAGATAAATTAAAGTTTCAGGGTCGCGTCGCTCTTGCCATGCCTGCTCTAATAAAGGAATAGCTTTCGCATAATTTCCAGCAGCAAAAGCTTTAACTCCTTCTTGCTTTATCTGTACCTCAGAACCTGGAATCAGGATTTCTTCTCCACAGCTTAAGTTGTCTTCTTGAGGGAAAAGCCTCATCCCAATCCTTGAACAACCACCGATTCCGCTTAAATACCAATAAACCCCATAAATACCCGTTACTACGAGCAAAGAAACTGCACCAACAGCCAGACACTTTCTCAAATACCAAAGGTAACTCTTTGGCTTCATTTCTTTTAAAAGTTGCCGAATTTGTTTTGTGTTTTGAGGCCGTTTTTTCCAGGAAGGAGCGATTAAATTGTCAATCAAATTCGCCAAATAAGCTGGAACATCGCTCGTACAGTCTCGCCATTTTAACTTATCTTTTTTACTGTCGGCGAGCTGATTAGGATGTATACCTGTAATTAAATGAACAAATGTTCGCCCAAGCGCATAAAAATCCGACTGGGGAACCGCTCTGCCTGCAATTTGCTCTGGATCCGTATAACCCTCTGAACAAATTCGGGTGATATTATGTCCATCAATGACGGTTTGCGTTACTTCCCTGGCTGTACCAAAGTCAATCAGCACCAGTTTTCCATCGGGCTTAAGCATAATATTAGAAGGTTTGATATCCCGATGAAAAAAATTATTTTGATGCACGTAATCTAAAATTTCTACCAATTGTTCCAGCCAAGCGATCGCTAAATCTTGAGTCAGTTTATTGTTTTCCTTTAACCACTGATCTAAATTCTGTCCTTCTATTTTTTCCATCACCAAGCAGCGCAATTCCCGCTCTTGGCTGAGCGAGACAATTATTTCTGGCTCGGCTTTGGGAATTCCTTCATGTTTTAACTTATTGAGCAGTTTTGCTTCTTGTTCAAATAGTTCGATGATGTGGGTATTATTCCTTATTAAAACCTTGAGGACTTTTCGTGTTTTTGTATCTGCAATATCTTCTACTTCAAAAACCTCCGTGTAAGGATGCTTGCCCAACTGCCGTAAAGGTGTAACTAGCCGATATCTACGATTGACTAGCAATTCGGTTCCACAACTTTGGCAACGCTCCAGATTTGTAGAGTTGTTTCGATTTTGACACCAGGGATTGATGCAGTAGCAATTATTATTTTCCACGATTGTATATAATATAAGTTTGAGCAAATATCTGAGTTTTATTTGAGGGAGCGCATTGATTTTATTTGAATTATTAACACAAAATTATTTGATTTTTATTAATTTTAATTTTTCTTCACAATCGAGCGTATAAAGCGGGTTTCTTGCTGGGATCTATCGTTTCCAAACCAAAGATTTTTCACAGAAACAAAGGTGATTTGTAGAAACCGGGTTTCCAGCTGCGTTCGCGCCAGCTAGGGTATGCATATCTCGAGTTGACAAACCAAAGATTTTTCACAGAAACTTTGGTGTTTGCGTAAGTCCTGAAACGGTTATGCTTTACCCGACAATTTCTGAACATATTTCCTAACTACAGGCTGGAGAGTGAAAAGAACTTCACTGTCTCCTGGGATTTTTTCAATCAACGATCGCCTATTGAGCGATTCCAGCGCTTCTATTATTCCTGATTTGGATAAGTCGGGTAAAATAACTTCGGCTAATTGATTCAGCGACATCGGATCGCTACAAGCTGCCATCCGATACATAAGCTGTTTTTCTAACTCGGAAATCCGCTCAAATTGCTGATATAAAACTTCCCCAATATCGCCGATGACGATTGTACCCATTTCGAGGAATTGAGCAACGCTGCCATTAAAAAACTCTTTGATCGTTGTCGCCATCATTTTTAAGGCTAAGGGATTGCCACTGTACAGTTGATTGAGAGTTTCCCATTTATTTTCGTCTTTGGATAACCCTTTTTCCCTTAATATTTTACTCGCTTCTTCAACCTTCAAACCAGTCAGTTGTAAGCAGCGAACGAGATGGGTTTTTTCTGCCAACGCCGCAACGATCTTGGGATTTTCCCAGCTAGTCAGAACCAAGCAGCTATTATGTTTAACCTCACCGAATTGTCTGAATAACTTACCATAATCCTCATATCCTGAGCGATATTGTCCCGCTAGCTTACCCCTGTCTAAAATCGCCTCTACCTCATCTAGTACGATCAGACAGCGATGGTGTTTTAAATAATCGATCAGTCGCGATACCATCCGGTCTATACTGTTGGGTAAATCGGTTTCCTGCTGGTTAGACAACGCTCCAATCAGATCGGTCAAAAATTCTTCGACGGGTGGCGAGGCGCGGAGACTTCGCCAGATTAAATAATCAAAATCATCTTGAATTTCTTCTGCCAACATCGCAGCTAAAGCAGTTTTGCCAATTCCCCCCATGCCTGATAGGGTAACCAGGCGACAACCCTCAGCAATTATCCATTGTTTAAGGGTCACCAATTCTTCTGTGCGTCCGTAAAAACTACCAATATCCGGTGCTGCACTCCAATCTTGGATGGGAATTGGATGTACTTCGGGTTCTTCCTTTGCATTGCTATCAACAATTTCGTGCCAATTACCAACCCCTACAGCCTCGCAAATCTTGATAAAAGTTTCTCGCTGAATGGGTTGTCCGCGCCAAAACCGCCTTAAAGTCGCTTGGGAAGTCAAAGCAGTTTCCCACCAATCAAGCGTTACGGTTTTCGTCCAGCCTTTCTTTTTTCTAGCTCGATCGACGATTTCTAGACCCCGTGCAGATGCTGTGAGAGACGCCATACTCAACCACGATCGCAATTCTTTCTAGATTTTGTCACCTTTATGTCCAGTGGTAGATGCTGCTGAGTCAGAAACTGAGTCATGGGGTGAGCCAAAAGGTGAGCCGTCAGGCTGATGGGGTTTTGGGAATATAAGGGTGTTGCAGGCAGGAGTGCGGTTTTAGTGGCTGCCCATCCCAATGCATAAATGTCTCGATGCCACACATATCTTAAAGCAGGTTCGAGTTGGAAACAACTTGCCATGTCCCCCCAGGGGAACCGCTTTCAATCTTAGTGTCGGGACTGAGTCGGTTCGGTTTATTTACAACCTGTTTGTTTCGTACACATCTTAGCGAGAGGTGCTTTCATCATGGCAATCATCACTGGTACGTTTGGCAACGATAACCTATCGGGAAAGTTCTTGGAAAATGATTTAATTCAGGGATTTGCTGGCAATGATATTCTTCAGGGTATCGGCGGTAACGATACCGTCTACGGAGGTCTAGGAAACGATACTATTACAGGCGATTCTGGTAAGTTTTTACTGTTTGGTGAATCGGGGGATGATATCATTACAGGCGGCAAAGATAACGACACAATTTATGGGCAAGAAGGCAAAGATGTGATTTTTGGCGAGCTTGGTAACGATCAAATCTTTGGCAATCAAGATACTGATGTCATTTTAGGCGGTGCAGGCGATGACACAATCTGGGCAGGTAAAGGTGACGATATAGTGTCTGGAGGAGAAGGTAAAGATTTACTCTTTGGTAACTTGGGTGTAGATTTTGTTTATGGAGAGGGAGGAAACGATACTATTTATGGCGGTCAGGATACAGACTTGCTCTCTGGTGGCACCGGAAACGATTTGGTTTCGGGTGATAAGGGCGAAGATTTCCTCTGGGGTGTCGATATCGAAGCTTCCAATCCTGGCTCTGGCGAAATTGATACCCTGATAGGTGGAGACGGAACTGATTTCTTTACCCTGGGAGGTGAAGGTAAATCTTACTAT
Source organism: Microseira wollei NIES-4236 (assembly GCF_020521235.1). GTDB lineage: Bacteria > Cyanobacteriota > Cyanobacteriia > Cyanobacteriales > Aerosakkonemataceae > Microseira > Microseira wollei. Next base: position 44,647 of record NZ_BLAY01000028.1, read on the forward strand.
GTGGGTGCGGGAAACAGTGACTATGGAATTATTTCTGACTTCAGTATTGTAGATGATTTCATTGCCGTTCGCAGTTTAAATGGCTTAACTCTGTCCAATTTAACCCTCGGTAACCTCGGCGCAGGAACCGGAGTGTTTGAGAACAAAGAACTTATTGGTTTTGTCCAAGGTTTGAATGCCGATGCGTTGAGTTTAACGCGAGACTTTGTGGCTATTCCGTAAACCTCATATCTTTAGGACTTACGCACCAGAAGCCTAGAAACCGGGTTTATGTGTAGATCTCCAGTTGCCAAACCAACTATTTTTCATAGAAACCCGGTTTCTTTGCTTTAGGAGTTATTCATTCTCATGGGTAAGTCCCGATCTGACAATCGTGCAGGTAACTGTACGGTTTCTGACTAGCTTCATCAATTGAGTATCCCAGATTCTACAAACGCTTTACGGAATATGCGATCGCCATGTTGTTGTCATAACTAGCCTAAAAAAACTTCTCTTCAAATTTTGTAACCATCGAACTATGCAAACCACCAGAAACAGAGTTACCGATTCTCTTCCCCTTAGTCTCTACGCTACAGGGGGAATCATCTTTTTAATCGTAGCGATTATTTTCCGTCCCTTTACGATTATTAAAGCTGGAGAGCGCGGCGTTGTCATGAACTTCGGCAAAGTTCAAAATACCGTTTTAGATGAAGGCATCCATCCCATCGTACCAATCGTCACATCGGTTAAAAGACTCAGCGTCCGCGTGCAAAAAAACGATTTCCAAAGCGACGCTGCTTCCAAAGATCTGCAAAAAGTGACAACGGAACTAGCCGTCAACTGGCACATCGATCCCGCTCAAGTTAACAAAATATATCAACAAGTTGGAGAGCAAGAGCAAATTGTCACAGGAATTATCACTCCTGCGGTTTCCGAAGTTCTCAAAGCAGCCACTGCCAAAAAAACCGCTGAAGAAATTATCACCAAGCGCACCGCGTTAAAACAGGAAATTGATACCCAACTCAAAAACCGTCTCGCTGCTTACGGAATTATTGTCGATGATGTCTCTTTAGTTAATTTTGGGTTTTCTCCCGAATTTACCAAAGCGATTGAAGCCAAACAAATCGCCGAACAAGAAGCCAAGCAAGCCGAATATATTGCCTTAAAAGCGTCTAAAGAAGCTCAGGGAGAAGTGAATCGCGCTAAAGGTCAAGCAGAAGCCCAAAGATTGCTGCGGGAAAATTTAACGCCTCAAATTCTGCAAAAACAAGCGATTGAAAAATGGGATGGTCGCTTTCCTCAAGTGATGGGTGGAAATAATGCGCTGCCATTCATCAATATTACTCCCCAAAACTCACCCTCCCAGCCAAATCGATAGATGGTTTTGGATGTTGAATAAACTCCCCCCTTCTTAAGGGGGGCAGGGGAATAAACTCCCCCCTTCTTAAGGGGGGCAGGGGAATAATCTCCCCCCTTCTTAAGGGGGGCAGGGGAATAATCTCCCCCCTTCTTAAGGGGGGCAGGGGGGGATCTCCGCCCCCCAAGGGTGTAACTACTACAAAAATCAACATTTACACGAGAAGGAAAATGTTAAAACCATTCACAAATAAAATAGTCCCCCTAATCATTTTACCGTTAATTGTCAGCGCTTGTACTCTCAATAGCCCTAGCGTTACTAAGGCTAAGTACGACCAAGTTAAAACAGGCATGACTGTATCCGAGATTGAAAAAATTATCGGAAAACCAGGGGAAAGCAGTGGCGAAATATCTTTTACCATTCCAGGTGTGCCAAATCTACCTAGTGGAAATAAACAGGCTATTTACCAGTGGAAAAACCCCGACGGCAGTGCGATGACGGGTGTGTTTGTAGATGACAAGCTTGTGTTTAAAGTGCAAGTCAATCTTAAATAAGTAACGCAAGTTGCTAGTTATAAACAAGGGCGTTGCTAATTGCAAGCTTGCTAATTGCAAGCTTGCTAATATAGTATTTTTACCAATCTCGCCATTAGCCATTAGCCATTAGCCGCTCCAAGAGAGATAACTAGCAACTTGAGTTAATTAGCGTCCCAAATCAACTATGAAATTTGTAGCTGTTCCATTCAAACAAACTTTCTGCGCCGGATTGGCGAGTTTGGTTGTTATCGGCATTCCCTCTGTCAGCTTGGGTGTCACCGTAGAGCAAGTTCCTAATCCCAGACAAGCAAGTGGAGGGTGGGTGACGGATATGGCTGATATTCTCAGTCCAAATGCCGAAGCTCAGCTAAATCAAATGATTTCAAATCTAGAAGCCAAAAATGGCAGCGAAATCGCCGTTGTCACAGTACATGAAACTGCACCTTCTGCAAGTCCCAAGCATTTTGCCACGACGTTGTTTAATCGCTGGGGTATTGGGAAAGCGGATAAAAATAACGGAGTTTTGGTTTTAATTTCCCAAAGCGATCGCCGCGTAGAAATTGAAACAGGCTACGGGTTGCAAGCTCTTCTACCTAATACCAAAGTCAGCGATATTATCCAGCAGGAAATTACGCCAAAATTCAAACAAGGCGACTATGACGGCGGTACAATTGCTGGCACTAAATCTCTGATATTAGCACTGGAAACTTCCAACCAAGTTGGTGACGCTGACATACCTTGGTATGTCTTTCCAGGTGCATTTGGAGGTGGAATAGTTGTGTTATGGTTACTCCTGCGTCGCCGTAAAAATAAACACAGCAAATCTGCCTCTGTTTCTAGCAACAGTTCGCCCCAAAGTAAAAATAAACACAGCAAATCTCCCTCTGTTTCTAGCAACAGTTCGCACCAGATTAGCAATGACAGCGACTTTAGCTATGAAATTGTCAGTAACAATTACACCGCTAGTAGCTGCGACAGTAATAATAGTTCTGACACCAACAGTAACTGCGACAGTAATATTAGTTCTGACACTAGCAGTAGTTGCAGCAGCACTAGCTATGACAGTAGCAGTACCAGTAGTAGCTATGACAGTGGCAGTAGCTATAGTAGTAGCAGTAGCGACTTTGGTGGCGGTAGTAGCGGCGGTGACGGTGCCGGTGGTAGTTGGTAACTAAAGGAATCAAAAAATGAGTCAAATAGCAATTAACGATCGCCCGTTGTGGCAGCGCATTCCGCTTTATTTGCAAATTGCGATCGCGCTGATTCTGGGATTAATTTTAGGTGTTGCACTCGGCGCAGGTCAACCTAACCCCGCCAATGTCGCCTGGATCAATAACCTAGTAATTCCCTGCAACCTCGTCCTCAAGGCGCTGCGTGCCCTCGCTACGCCCCTAATTTTACTAGCAGTTCTCCACTCTTTCCTGACGGCAAATATTCCCGGCAGATCGGGTCGTCGTTTGGCAGTTTTGCTTTTTAGCAATACCACGGTTGCTATTTTAATCGGTCTTTTAGTCGCAAATATCCTACAACCAGGAAAATGGGGTCGCCTTGCTGCGCCAACAGAAACATCTGCAACTAAGGCATTCGATCCTTGGGGACTCTTGCAAGATATGGTACCGGAAGCAGTTCTCAAACCTTTGGTTGATAATAATGTCCTGCAACTGATTTTTCTCGCCTTAGCGTTTGGGATTGTTTTACGGGGATTGAAACAACAACAAATTGAAGAAGGAAAGACGGCATATGTGGCAATTGAGGATGCGATCGCAATTCTATTCGAGGCAGTAATTCGCATCTTACACTGGGTTATTGCTCTCGTTCCCATCGCCGTTTTCGGAATAGTGGCAAAAACTGTCGCCCTTCAAGGTTTTGCACCGTTTAAATCTTTAGGTGCATTTATCATCGCCGTATTGGTCGCTTTATTTTTGCAAGCTTGCTATTACTTAATTCGGGTGCATTTCGGTTCTTGGGTGAGTCCGCAACGCTTCCTTTCCGGAGGTTCTGATGCACTGTTAACGGCATTTTCAACTGCTTCTTCTACGGCTACCATGCCTATCACCTTTGAAGCGTTGCTAGAAAAAATCGGTTTGCGGGAATCTTCTGCTTCTTTAGGTGCGTTAGTCGGCAGCAATTTCAATAACGACGGCACGGCTTTATATGAGGCAATGTCGGCTTTATTTGTCGCCCAAGTATTGGGGTTAAGTCTTGCCTTACCCCAACAATTCATTGTGATTCTCACCGCTATTTTCGCTTCTGTAGGTGCAGCAGGTATTCCCGAAGCAGGTTTGGTAACAATGACTCTGGTATTTACTGCCGTTGGCTTGCCGACTCAGTATATCGCTTTATTAATTACTGTAGACTGGTTCTTAGATCGTTGCCGGACTGCTATTAATGTCATGGGAGATATGACGGTGAGTTGTTTGTTAGATGGTAAGAAACGTCAACCTCAATTGAGTGGAATTGAACCATCTGATGAAAATTAGTCGCCATCTCATGTCCCTTCCCATCGGTTGCGGATATTTTAAGGATTTGTAGGGGCGGGTTTTACAGACAATTCCTGATGCCAACAAACCAATTACAGCAGATTGCAAGCTCGTCTAGGTACAGCCTTTTGGCTCTCGTTTGTCAAGCGCGCAGCATTAATGCTGCGCGCTTGACAAACAAGCCGTATGAGGTACGGCTGCAATCCGCTATAAAAAAGTGGGGAGAAAGCTCGTAAAAACAAGCGATCGCCCCACTACGCCGTTAGACACAAATGCGCCAATCAAAATCCTAAAAGCCTCGCACCTTGGTAGAAAATAAAGCTGGATACCCATGCTAAACCCACCGACCACGCCACCGATATCCAAGCAAATTTCGCACTCTTGGATTCGCTTTTTAACACAGCTACTGTCGAAAGACAAGGGATATACAGCAGGGTAAACAGCATGAAACTATACGCCTGTACCCAGTCGATTTGTTGCGCGATCGCTCCCATTAATTGACTATCCTCAGACTGACCGTAAATTACCGCCAATCCACCCAAAACGATCTCTTTCGCCACAAAGCCAAAAACCAGCGCCACCGCTAATTGCGAATTAATTCCAATCGGTCCTAAAATCGGCTGCATGAATTGACCCAGGATTCCCGAAAGCGTTTGGGAACTCGCAGGTGGAACACCAGGCGGTAAGTTATTCAGCGCCCAAATTGCCACAACCCCTAAGATAATAAACCGATAAGACCACCGCCAAAAGTGCTTTACCTCACACCAAGAACGCAGCAGAATTTGTTTGAAAGTAGGGAAGCGATAAGGAGGCAATTCCAAAACAAATGGCTCTTGGTTAGGAAACTGACCTTTGAACAAAAACGCGGTCAAAATAGCCGCCACAAAGCTGAGAATATACAAACTAAACAAGACTATAGGCGCCATGCTTGCGGCAAAAAGCGCCGTCGTCATAAAGATAAATACGTTCAGCCTCGCCGAACATAAAGAAAAGGGAATTACCAGCATGGAAAGCATCCGCAAACCAGGGGAACGCATCACCCTAGTCCCCATAATTGCCGGTACGTTGCAGCCAAATCCCATCAGCGACATCACAAAAGATCGACCGTCTAATCCCAATCTCTGCATCAACGCATCCATCAAAAATGCCGACCGAGATAAGTAGCCGCTATCTTCTACAATTGCCATGCAGAAGAAGAACAAAATAATCACCGGAATAAATGCGGCGACGGTTGTCAAACCAGTATACAACCCGTCAATTAGGAAACCCCTTAATACTTCTGGCACTCCGGCTAAACCAGGTTCTAAGGCATTTTTCTGCAACCAATCAAACCCATTTCCCAATAATTCTTGCAGCGGCGTTCCCAGCGCATAAACTGCCTGGAACATCAAAAACATTGCCGCAAAAAAGATTGGCAACCCAAACACAGGATCGAGTAGAACTTTATCTAACCGCGTTGTCCAGTTTTCTCTTGCTTGGGTTGGTATGTGAACCGCATCTTGCAATAGGTTACCCATTTCGGCAGCCAGTTGGCGATCGCTTACCAAATGCTCCTCAATCTTACCAACGCAAATTGCCTCGTCTTGATGACTCAAACTATCAGCAATTGTTCGATAAGCCGTCTCGTAACCGTGACCGTATTTGGCACTAATTGGCATTACCGGCATCCCCAAATGCGCTGCCATTTTCTCCGGTTCGACTTCCACCCCAAACTTGGGAGCCTCATCTGCCATATTTAACAGCAACACCGCCGGAACTCCCAAATGCTTCACCTGCAACGCCAGACTGACTTGGCGGTCAATTTGGGCAGTATTGAGAACTATTAGCACTAAATCCAGAGGAGTTTTTTCGAGAAAATCTCTCACTACTGCCTCATCTTCCGAAAAGCCGCGCAGATCGTAAATACCTGGCAAGTCTACAATCTCCGCTGGTTCGTCGCCGAGTTTGACCTTCGCCATCATCAGGTCTACGGTAATTCCAGGCCAGTTGCCGATACTGGCATTTGCGCCCGTAATTCGGTTAAAAAAGGTCGATTTGCCCGTATTCGGCATTCCCAAGACAGCTATCTGTTTCATGCTCATTCTCCTTCACTCAAGTGCGTGACATGGATTTCTTTGGCTTCGCTGCGGCGCAGCATCACTTCGGTGGTTCCCACGCGCACGTGAAGTGGTCCGCCAAACCAGGCACGCCGAATCATTTCCACTTGCCGTCCGGCGCGAAAACCCAGTGCTTGCAGGCGTTGTTGCAAGCTCTCTTCTGCCTGTAACGCTGCGATAGTGCCGATTTGACCGGGTTGTAATGAAGCGAGGTGAATTCTTAACATTTTGGGAATTACTAGGAAACTTTCTCAAAAACTTGATGATAATATCAGCATACTCCTGTGATCTAGCTAACTCTAGGGGGGTTTTGTTAAAAAAACCTGTAAATTTATGCCTTTCTACAGGTGAAAATTTCTGTTGGATCGGGTAATCGGGAAGTAAACGGAAGAACAGTAGGGGCACGGCATGTAAAACATTGGTTTTCAAACCCGAAATATCGCTCGTGCCGTGCCCCTACCAGGTTGCGGTGGAAGCCCAACGACTAAAGTCGCGCCTATACAAGCAAAGACCGCCTGCGCGGTCTAAATTAAGAATAAGGGGGGTTGTTAACCCGGATTTCTAAGCAAGTCCCTAGCGCAACATCAACGCAACTTCTTTAGCAAAATAAGTCAAAATCAAATCCGCACCTGCCCGTTTCATGCTGGTTAGAGTTTCCAAAATTACCTTTTTTTCATCAATCCAGCCTTGCTGTGCGGCGGCTTTTATCATCGCATATTCGCCGCTGACGTTATAGGCAGCAACGGGTAAATTTGTTGCGGCTTTGACTTGACAGATAATATCCAAATAAGCCAAGGCAGGTTTTACCATCACAATATCTGCCCCTTCGGCAATATCTAAGGCAACTTCCTTGAGTGCTTCCCTGGCATTTGCCGCATCCATTTGGTATGTTTTTTTATCGCCAAATTTGGGGGCAGAATCGAGCGCATCCCGAAACGGGCCATAATAAGCAGAGGCATACTTAGCCGAGTAAGCGAGAATTCCCACATCAAAGTAACCTGCTGCATCCAAAGCTTTGCGAATTGCGCCTACCCGTCCATCCATCATGTCAGAAGGTGCGACCATATCTGCCCCTGCTGCTGCTTGAGATAGCGCCATTTTGACTAAAATTTCTACGGTGGGGTCGTTGAGAATAACACCATTGTCATCTACAACACCATCGTGTCCGTGAGTGGTGAAAGGGTCTAACGCTACATCGGTGATGACAACAATATCTGGAATGGCTTTTTTAATTGCTTTTACCGTTTGCTGAACCAATCCTTCTTCGTTGTAACTTTCGCTGCCAGTATCGTCTTTTTTGCCAGAGGAAATGACGGGGAAGAGCGCCACAGCATTCACTCCCAACGCTGCTGCATCGGCTATTTCTTTTAGCAGCAAATCCAACGTATAGCGGTAGCATCCCGGCATCGATGCTATTTCAACCTTTTGCCCTTCTCCTTCCATCACAAAGACGGGATAAATTAAGTCATTCGCAGTTAAATGAGTTTCCTGTACCATTCGCCGCAACGTAGGGGTGCGACGCAGGCGGCGGGGGCGATAAATTAATTCAGTCGCGGGGGTTGTTTGATTCGATGTCATAGCTATGAGGCGAGAAGGGTTCTCTTTTTTAGGGAATGAGAATCATTCTATAAAAAATTGCGCCTCTAGAATGCACAATCTGAAAACAGCAGATTGGGGCTGGTGTCGAGGCAGAGCCTCTATTGTCGTAACCAGGCTGAGCCTGGTTACGAGTTGAACCAGGCTCAGCCTGGTGTCGCTTCGTTTCGGTGGCACAAGGGGCTAAATCAATGCAAAATGGATGCAGTTTATCTGTACCAGTGCCTGCTATGCCTACCTTACTAGCGGATGCCAAGAATCTTCTTTCTGACCTGATACGTCGTTATGGCAAGCGGGTTGACTATTTGGCGATTCGACTGGAAGAAGCTGAAGCAACCGATATTTTACTGCGCGCCGATAAGATCGAAACCCTGTCCCAAGGGATTTCGATTGGGGGACAGGTACGCGCTTGTTACAAGGGTGGTTGGGGCTTTGCCAGCTTTAATCAACTTTCGACTTTAGCAGAACGGGTTGAGGAAGCGATCGCTGCTGCCCACATCGTGGGTGAAGAAGAAACCATCCTCGCCCCTATTGACGCGGTGCAGGATATATGCATTATCCCCCTCACCGGCACCGATCCTCGCCAAATACCGCTAGCCGAGAAAAAGGCATTGTGCGATCGCTACAGCGAAATTCTCCGCAGCGTTGACCCTCGCATCGCTACCACCTCGGTGCGCTATGGCGATAGCGCCCAGCGCATCATCCTCGCCACGTCGGAAGGGACGATGCTAGAACAATCCTGGGTGGATATGGAAATGCGCTTTGCCGCCACGGCCCGCGACGGGGAAACCGTACAAACCGGACGGGAAACGACGGGATCGCGCAAAGCTTACGAAGATTTAACCAATTTAGACGAGCAAGTGCGGGGTGCAGCGCAACGGGGGGTGGAGGCTTTAAGCTTACCGCCCGTCAAAGGTAATACCTACACCGTCGTCATCGATCCGATTCTCAGCGGGTTATTCGTCCACGAAGCCTTCGGACACCTGAGTGAAGCCGATATGGCATACGAAAACCCGGACTTGCTAGAAGTCATGACCATCGGACGCAGATTTGGTCCCAAAGATCTGCAAATCTTTGACGGCGCCGCCCCAGAAGGTCATCGCGGTAGCTATTTTTACGACGACGAAGGCACCCCCGCAACGACGACTCAATTAATTAAAGATGGCGTCTTAGTCGGAAGATTACATTCCCGCGAAACTGCTGGCAAATTAGACGAACAACCCACTGGCAATGCCCGTTGTCTCAGTTATCACTACCCTCCCATCGTGCGGATGACCAACACCTGGATCGAACGGGGAAATACGCCAGTCAAGGACTTATTTACTGGTATCAAAGAAGGGGTTTATGCCCGCAACTGGTTGGGTGGTATGACGAATGGGGAAATGTTCACCTTTAGTGCGGGGGAAGCTTGGATGATCCGCAATGGTAAAATAGCCGAACCAGTGAGGGATGTCACGCTTTCCGGTAATGTATTTACAACGCTGACAGATATTGAAGCGATTGGGGATGATTTTTACTGGGATGAATCCGGCGGATGCGGTAAAGGCGGACAAAGCGGTTTACCCGTAGGTTGCGGTGGTCCGAGTTTGCGAATTCGCAATGTTATTGTAGGGGGAGAAGCGGCATAATGGCTAATGGCTAATGGCTAATGGCTAATGGCTAATTGCTAATGGGTACAGGACTTACGCAAAAAAACTTTGGTGATATGAAAAATCGTGGGTTTCCACGAGCGAGATTGACGCATCACCTTTGTTTTTGGCGCCGCGTGCGTAAGTCCTGGGGTAATTGGTAATGGGAAATAATTATCTATTACCAATTACCAATTACCAATCACCAATTACCAATTACCGATTACCAATCGCTGCATCTACCTGTTTTAACAATGCTTCTGGGGTTGAAGAGTTATCTAAAACTACGTTGGCTTGGGCTAGCTTTTTTTCTATTGACATTTGGCTGTTAATGCGGGATTGAATTTCTTCTAAAGGCAGACCATCGCGGGATTTGACTCGTTCAACTTGCTGGGTTTGGTCGCAAGCTACTACCCAGATTTCCGTTACCAGATCGGTCATGCGAGCTTCAAACAATAATGGTACGACTAGGACGACTGTGGGGTATTTTTGGGGGTCTAGGGTATCTAATTGAGCGGTAATGCGATCGCGCACGTATGGATGAATGCGTTGCTCTAACCACAAGCGTTCTGAGGGACTGCTAAAAACAATTTGACCCAGCCGCAGGCGGTCGAGTTTGCCATCGGGTAGTAAGATGCCGAAACCGTAGCGTTCCTGAATTTCTTCTAATACTTGAGAACCTGGTTCTACGGCTTCGCGCGCATAAATATCTGCATCCAAAACTGGCAAATTATAGTGGCTTGCCAGATAATTCGAGACGGTACTTTTGCCAGTCCCAATACCGCCCGTTAAACCAATAATACGCCTCATAGTATTTTAGATTTTAGATTTTAGATTTGCCATTACCAATTAGCAATTAGCAATTAGCAATTAGCTGATAGTAAAGCCCAGACGGAAGTGCTATCTATGGGCTTAGAGAAAAAGTGTCCTTGTCCGTATTCCCATTCGAGTTCCACAAGTTGTCCTAGTTGAAATGCAGATTCTACACCCTCGGCGATCGCATCCATTTCCAAACTGTGCGCCAGGGTAATAATTGTTCGCACGATTTCCAAACTTTCGCTATCAACGCTCATCTGACTCACTCACGAACGGTCGATTTTTAACGTATCGATCGGCATTTGGTGCAGCCGCGCCAAACAAGAGTAGCCGGTGCCAAAATCATCGATCGATAGCTGAATTCCCAACGCTTTAAGTTGCTCCAACATCCCAATTTCAAAACTGGTATAGGCTTTTTAAACAGGAGGCTGGTGGATTGTCATCCAGTTAATAATAGCTTGGGTTAATCCTTCTAAGGTGTATTCAAGCGCTTCCACATCTACCCGACCCAGGAGTTGCTTGCAGTCGCGGGAAGTTTGGGGGCCGATTGAGGCGATCGCTACTTTATCCAGCTTATCGGTTAATTGGGATGCCTCTACTAACTGACAAAAATTTCTCACAGTTTTGGAACTAGCAAAGGTAATTATATCTACTGCTTGCTTCGACAAGGCGTGTTTTGCTTCTTTAGCGATCGCATCCGGACACCTGGACTCGTAAGCCGCCACCTCGACGACTTCTGCACCTTTAGCCGATAACTCCTGGACTAACACCTCCCGTCCACCAGTTTCCACTCTCGGAAATAACACTTTTTTCCCTTGGAGAGATGCGGGAAAATGTTCCACGAGGGAATCTGCCACAAAGTTGGGCGGGATAAAATCGGGTTGCAAATTGTGCAGTTTTAGGCTATTAGCTGTTTTTTTACCGACGACGGCGATTTTAAGCTGCGCTAAGCTACGCGCATCTTTTCCTTGAGCGAATAAGCGCTCAAAGAAATAATCTACACCGTTGGTAGAGGTGAGAATTAACCAATCAAAGGTTTGTATGCAAGCGATCGCATTATCCAATCCTTCCCAGTTTGAAGGCGGACCAATTTCTATCGCAGGCATTTCAATTACCGTTGCACCTGCTGCCTGAAGGCGGTGAGTAAATTCCCCCGACTGTCCGACTGAACGGGTAACGAGGATAGTTTTATTGGCGAGGGGGAGGGAAGAGGACGCGGGGATGGGGAGACGGGGAGACGCGGGGATGATTTGATTCTCTGCTTCTTTCTTGGTTTCTGGCGCTGGATGTTGGTTATTTGTCTGAGTCATAGCAATAGGGGATATCAAATCTAGGGGGCTGGATTTTAAATTATCCCCAATTGGGGACATTCGCTCGGATACCAAGTTGCCGTTAATATTAATCAACATTTCTGCCCTCTGCCCTGCTAACGGCGGTTGTAAGTAGGGGCGCAGTCCAACAACTTCTCCAATTACAATTACCGCCGGGGAAAGAGACGCCCCAGCACATGCAGCTGCAATAGTTCCCAACTGTGCTGTCCAAATTTGTTGTTGGGGATGTCCGCAATAACGAATAACGGCGACGGGAGTTTGCAGACTTCGCCCCCCACGATGCAGTTGGCGGACAATTTCCCCCAGATTGCGCCCCCCCATCAAGATTACCAGCGTATCGATCCGCGATAGCGCTTCCCAGTCTAATTCTGTTGGTTCGTGGGCGCTTAAAACTGCAAAACACCGACTCAAAACCGGATCTGTTAGGGGAATTCCTGCTAGCAACGGTGCTGCCAATGCGGCAGAAATTCCCGGCACAACCTCAAACGGGCAACCTGCGGCAATTAATGCTTGAATTTCCTGACTAGATCGCCCAAAAATAAACGGATCGCCGCTTTTTAACCGCACGACTTGCTTCCCTAACAGGCACTGTTCCACCAGCAAGCGGTCAATTTCTGCTTGGGGGGTACTCTTGCGTCCACCCCGCTTACCGACGTGGAATTTTACGCAATTATCCGGTACTAAATCTAACAGCCGCTCATCGATCAAGGCATCATAAATTAATACCTCTGCTTGCGATAATAATTGTTGCGAGCGCACTGTCAGGTAAGCGACATCCGATGGCCCTGCACCCACTAGATAAACTTGGCCTTTTTCCTCGATCATGGAATAATTTCAGATTGCAGATTTTTGATTTCAGATTTATGGAATAATTGCAGATTTCAGATTTTTGATTTCAGATTTATGAAAAACTTAAATCGGCAATCTGCAATCTGCCATCTAAAATTCCGCAATTATTTTTTCTTTTCGCCGAGTTTCTGGATAATCTGGTCAATTTGATCTGCTTGCTGGGTTTGACCTTGGGTTTTCAACAGCTCTTTGGTTTTATTCAAAGTAGCGATTGCTTCGTCTTTTTTGCCTTGACTTGATAAAGCCAGCGCTAAGACATAGTGGGCTTTTGCCGAGTCTGGTTTGAGGCTAACAGCTTCTTTTGATTCGGTTACTGCTTCGTCGATTTTGTTTTGTTGTCCCAACAAAACGGCTAAGTTAATTGTAGTTTCTACCAGCGGTTCGGTTCTGCCCTGGGTTTTGAATAAGTCTTTGGCTTTTTTTAGCGAGGCTACTGCTTCGTCTTTCTTGCCTTGTTCGGATAAAGCGCCTGCTAAGATAACGTGAGTGGGGGCAAAGTCGGGTTTGAGTTTAACCGCTTCTTGTAATTGCGCTACTGCATCGTCTAATTTCTTCTGTTTTGCTAAAGCAACGGCTAAATTAATTTGAGTTTCTACCTGTTGGTCAACTTTTCCCTGATTTTTGAATAAATCTCTGGCGGTTTGTAAGCTCTTTATTGCTTCCTCTTGCTTGCCTTGTTCGGCTAACGCCGCCGCCATAACTACGTGGGCGGGTGCAAAATCCGATTTGATTTGCAGCGCTTCTTTTGTTTGAGCGATCGCTTCGTCTAGTTTTTTCTGTTGACCCAAAACGACAGCTAATTTGACCTTATCTTCCGCATTTTTAGGATCGAGGCGAATCGCTTCTTGAAATTGCTTGCTAGCTTCGTCTAACTTATTTTGACTTTGCAGCAGCACGGCCAAATTCGAGTGAACTTTGGGATTTTTGGCGTCAAGTTCAATCGATTTGCGCCAAGCTTCCTCTGCACCCTTAACATCGCCTTTTTTAACGCTTTCAATTCCTCGCTGATAAAAATCTTCGGCGCTACCAGGTGCGGCGGCAACGGTAGTTGCTGGACTCGGTGCAGTTGCGGATGGGGAAGCTGTCCCGTTAGCGGCGGTGTTTTGCGCCGGTGCGGCGGGGGAAGGCGTGCCGCTGCTGGCGGTGTTCGTTCCAGAAGGCGTCTTAGAACACGCCACAGCAGTCAAACCGAGACTAACGCTCGCCGCCAGCAGCAGGTAAAATTTAAGCAGTTTTTGGGACATGATTCGGGACATGGTGTTTGTAGGCTCTTAGCCTAGTGTACGCGGTGCGTTCGCTCTCCGTGTGGAGTACCCTCCCCCAATCGGCACAATCGATATTTGCTGCCCTAATTCCGCATAATTACTCTTGACCGAAAATAATGGGATACAAGCCCCGTCCTTCTAGGACGGCTTTATGTTATTATAGTATTTGATACCACCTACTCCAGTATCAAGCGTGTTTATCTACGAGTACAAAGTCAATCCAAAACCACGACAAATAACCGCCATTGATGAAGCAATCAGGACATCTCAATTCGTCCGCAATAAAGTGCTTCGTTACTGGATGGATAATCGCGGCATTGGCAAGACAGAGATGTTTAGATATAACACGTTACTCAGAAAAGAGTTTAAATTTGTTGAAGATTTAAACTCTCACGCTTGTCAAACTGCTGTGGAACGAGTTTTAAAAGCAGTTAATCGCTTTTACGACTGCAAGAAGCAGATTTCAGGCAAGAAAGGGTATCCAAAGTTCAAAAAGAATACTCGCTCGGTTGAATATAAAGTCTCAGGGTGGAAACTATCAGAAAGTAGAAAGCACATTACTTTCACAGACAAGAAAGGAATAGGTACTCTGAAGCTGATAGGAACTAGAGACTTGAATTTCTTCTACCAGATAGACCAAATCAAGCGAGTTAGAATTGTGCGTCGTGCTGATGGGTATTACGTGCAATTCTCGGTACAATTAGACCCTAGAGACACGGTTAAATCATTAAACCCTAGCCAAAAAGCAGTGGGTATTGATGTTGGCATCAAGTATTTCTTAGCGGATAGTCAAGGGAACATTGAGCCTAATCCACAGTTTTACCGCCAGGAAGAAAAACGTTTAAATCGTCTCAACCGCAAAAAGTATAAGAAATACCAAAAGGGTAAACCACAGTCTCAAAATTATCGCAAGGCTAGAGAAAAATCGGCCCGTAAACATTTAAAAGTAAGTAGGCAGCGAGAAGAGTTTGTCAAGAGAGTGGCACTCCGTTTAATCAAGTCTAACGACTTAGTAGCCTATGAAGATTTAAATGTTCAAGGCATGGTCAAAAATCGGCATTTAGCCAAGTCGATAAGTGATGCAGGATGGTCAAAATTTCGCCAGTGGCTAGATTATTTCGGCTACAAATACGCGAAGATAACTATTGCTGTTGCTCCTCACAATACCAGTCAAAATTGCTCTAACTGTGGCGAAAAGGTGCAGAAGTCTCTATCAACTAGAACTCATATTTGTAATCATTGTGGATTTGTTGAAGATAGAGACATTAATGCAGCTATTAACATTTTGCAAAAGGGACTAAGTACGGTCGGGCAGACCGAATCTTATAAGCTTGGGGAGTTCAATCCTCTAGCTCTATTGGAGTAATCCTGTAGGGTTACGATTGGACTGTGAACCAAGAATCCTCATGCCTTTAGGCTGAGGAGTGTCAAATTATACCAATAGCTCTGACGGGCATCTTGCCCATCCTACAAAAGTATTTTTTCTTGTGGGATGGGCAAGATGCCCGTCCAAGAATTCGTTATTGCTGATTTCAACGTCTGGGGGAAAGTCGATGAATGACTAAATGAACGTGGTCAGACTCTCGATTAAAATCTGTTAGCAAGTATCCCACTTTTCACAGGTAGTAGTAAATATTTCACCATGACGATTTAATATTGCTGGTTTAATCACTTTGCGTCGGTATTTGGTGATTTATTAAGCTAATATACGCAACGGTAGCTTTTAAATTTGAGCTTCATAGCACTAAATATGGTATAATTAGTTGTATGTTACTAACCTACCAGTACCGATTAAAACCAACTACTGAGCAGGCGGCGACCTTGAGCCACTGGGGTGAGTTATTGCGTCGTCACTGGAACTATGCTTTGGGTCAAAGGCTGGATTGGTTGCGTCGTACCAGATGCCAAATTGACCGTTGTAGTTTAGCAAGCGAACCAATTGGCGATATCCCTGACAAGTTAAATTACTACTCACAAGCGGCTGACCTCAAAGCAACTAAAAGGTTATTTCCAGAGTACAAAGATATTTACACTGACTGCCAAAAACAAAATTTAATGCGGCTGGATAAGGCTTGGAAACGCTGGTTAATCCCCGACAAAACGGGCAAAAGAGGAGGCAGACCAAGATTTAAAAAACAAGGCGATATCTGTTCATTTACCTTTCCTAGAGTTAATAGACCAAAAGCTGGATCGCACTTAATTGGTAATACTTTAAAACTGTCTAAGGTTGGCGAAATTTCGGTGATACTACATCGCCCCATCCCTGACGGATTTGAGATTAAACAAGCAACAATTATCAGCCTTGCTGATGGTTGGTATGTGAGTTTGGCAATTGAAGATAGCACCGTTCCTACTCGCTTGCCCGTTGATGGGATTAAATCTGCCTGCGGTATTGATGTTGGCTTAGAAAAATTTCTCACTACTTCCAGTGGTGAAGCGGTTGCAGTTCCTCAGTTTTACCGCCAGTCCCAGGCAGTGCTAACCCGTCAACAACGTCAGTTGTCCCGGAAACAAAAAGGATCTAAGAACTACCAAAAACAGACGCATAAAGTTGCTAGATTGCATCTTCATGTCGCTCGTCAACGGAAAGATTTTCATTATTCTGTGGCTCATTGGTTATGTGCAACTTACGATTTAATTGGATTTGAGAAGCTCAATATCAAAGGTCTGGCTAGAACTAGACTAGCTAAATCGATACTAGATGTAGCTTGGGGCGCATTCTTGAACATATTGCAAGCAGTAGCGGTAAGACGCGGCAAGCATACTCAAGAAGTTGATGCCAGAGGTACGAGTATTGAGTGTTTTAATTGCTCAGAAAGAGTCATCAAAGAATTGTCAACTAGAGTTCACGATTGTCCTAATTGTGGTGTTAGCTTAGACAGGGATTTGAATGCGTCGTTGAACATACTTAAACAAACGGTGGGACAACCGTTTGCTGCTTGTGGAGGCTTAGTCAATGGACAGCCTGTGAAGCAAGAACTCCAATTCGTGAGTCTTGGAAGCTCCCGCCAGACCCGATAGGGTTGGCGGTGAGAGTTGTCACAAACAAGCAGCGGGGAAAATTAGATATTCCAGGAAAAACAATTTCCAGATGAATTGGTAGAAACTAGCGATCGCACCCTTATCCTGCAAGTCTACACCCCGACTCCGCCACCCCATTAAACCCAATGCCGCCAAATGCGTTGTCACTAAAAAAACCGTATTTACAGAAGTTAGCCACAACAAGCCAGCAATTGCAATGCCTAGATAGCAAATTGCTATCACCCATAGAGTCAAATTAAACACAGCGGGTGCGCCCAGTTTAAGGGTAAAAGTGGTGATATTGTACTGGCGATCGCCTTCCATATCGGGGATATCTTTAAAGATAGCGATCGCTACGGTAAATACCAAAATAAACAGCGTCAGCGCCCAAACTTCTGCGGGTATTTCTTGTGGCACAGGCATCTTGCCTGTGAAACCTGTAACTTTATTTTGCAACGCCCAACTAAAGTGCAAAAACAACCCTAAATTAACAATTGCCCCCCGCACGCTAAAAATACAAATTGCCGCCCAAAACGGAAACCTTTTTAAGCGAATGGGCGGTAAAGAATAAGCAGTGCCAATTGCCAAACTTATTCCAACCATTCCGAATAAAAACGGCCCCAAAAACCCCGCCAACAGCAGGGCCAGGATACCCGTAACGCCGACAATTATCTTAGCTTGCTGGGGTGAAAATTCCCCGGCTGCTAAAGGCAAGTGGGGTTTATTAATCCGGTCGATTTCGATATCTTCTAATTGGTTTAACCCGACAATGTAAATATTGCCGCACAAACAGGAGATCCAAGTTCCCAATAGCTGCAACAGATGGGTGCTGGACAAGTTGGGGGGAGAGAGCGCGATCGCGACCAAATACAACCCCAAAACACTCAAACTCGTACCGATAATTGTATGCGGACGGCTGAACTTCCAAAAAGCATAAAGCCAAGAACCCGTCTGCTGGACAGGTTTGGCATCAGAAGGATTGCTTTGGGGCAGCGAAGACTTTTGAGAAGAAATTTGGCTCATGAATACTTCAATCAAGGTTCCAGCTAGTTTTTAATCGTTGCACAAAGTTTGTCCTACTGGAAGCTTGGATTTATACCCCGTTCGTGATATCTGTGAATTTGAGACAAGTTTGGACAACGACTTCCATAAAGTTCTGGTTCCAACGGGCAAGACTTTCGGCTTGCTGCTGGGCATTCTGGGTGAGTGCATAAGCTTGCGCTTGTCCCACTAGCAAATTTTCCCATGTAGGTTGAGCGATCGCCCTCGCCACACCTAACCGAGAAAGTGCAGCACAATTGAGTTGCTGTTCTAAGTGCATAGGCAAGACTAATTGAGGAATGCCTGCTAGCAGACAGGTAATAGCCGTTGTTAAGCCTCCATTGTGGATTGCCAAAGACTTTCCATCTAGAACCTCGCTTAAAGGTTTGAACTCAGATTGGGGTCTAAGAGTTTGCAGCACCATCATCCGCTGGGGATAATTATCTGCCAAATAAGCCCAAGCAGGGCCATCGGCACGGTGCAGATTTCCAGGAATCGGTGTAACGTGCAGGCTAACATACTGGTCATTACGCCGCAAGTGCTGATAAGGGTCTAACTCCGGAATGCCAAAAATAAAACTAGCATCCCCATTCAAAATTTGTCCTAGAGGCGCATCAAACTTGACAACTTCGCGCACTGTATTGCTGACTTGCTCTTGGCGCCAGACTGACTCAGGCGGTGCGGGAAATCTCAGAATCGGGAAAACATCAACGGGTGGTGGTACTGTAAAGCACTCTCCGATCGCAACTGTAGGCACAAAGCCGTAAGCTGCTAGGACAAGACCAGGAGCATGATCGGCAATAATTAAGCTTGGTTTGAGCTGTTGGAGAACCTCCCGCCACCCCTCAAGGTGCGATCGCAGTATACAGGCATTCCCAAAACCGAAGTTTTCCAGGATATCGGCAAACGTATAAGACTCTTTCCGACCATAAAAAGGCAAGCGAGGGGCAAAGACAATCTGATAGGGAAAATCAATCCCTTTGATGTTGTAGGACTTGAGAGCAAACACTGGTTCTAACCCATAGGATTCCAGCATCCCAGCAAGTGCCACCAGACGTTGAATGTGTCCTTGTCCCCCTCCGAGTTCCCATCCAAGTAAAACTTTCATCACCTGTTACTGCGATCGTTTTGCTAATTGCTAATTGCTAATTGCTAATTGGGAGAGAGAAGCTCAATAATATCTTTCCATTAGCCATTAGCCATTAGCCGCACGGTTGAGATAACTAGCAATTTGAGTTAACCAGCTATTCGCCTTGAGAGGATGCTATTTTTCCCTTCAAAAGCAAGCTGCTTAAACCAAGAAACATCAACCCTCCCACAGCGCTTGGTTCCGGAACCGAGGTTGGAGGAGTAGACCGCAAATTGTACGTCACCGTTCCAAAAGACGCCCGACCCAAATCATCTGTACACACAGAACCAACACAATCACCTTGATAGCTATAGAAGTCAGATTTGAGAAAGATTATCTTAGGAAAGTCTTCTGGTTTTGGAGGAAAGTCGTAAAGCCCAATGGAAGCCGTCACCAACCCTTCATTAGGAAAGAAGCCACCATAGCCCCCCACATCTATTTGTAGGTCTGATTCACTGAAAGTTTTCCCTTCAAAATTAAAGTTAAAATCAAAAGGTCGATACCCACCAAAAGAAGTTTTAGGCGAAGCGTCATCGTAGCTAAACGAACCCGAATACTGGTTTCCAATTAGAAAACCGCTAGTAATGTTAACCGTGAAATCATAGTTAAAGACGGCAGCTTGTGCTGGGTTGGCTTCTATTGCCGTGCAGCTTAGAGCTACACTGGCTGTTGTCACTGCTAATTTTTTGAATTTTGTCATAGTTACCTGCCATAATTTACTCTGATGAAAATGAGCGCGACCGGACAACTACAATTTTTTTGCCCAGCCGGATATTTCGACCCGATTGCGGTCTAAGGCTCAGGATAATCTACCTCTAAGATGACCATCCGTATTTCTACAGAAACTTAACCCAAAAAACACAATCAACCGTTTCACAATGAAGATTCTGCAAAGATTAGCCAAAATGCTAATCCCTATAAAGCATGTGAGCCATTAGGCACAAACTCTCAAGCATCAATCATCATGGCATTTGACCCCGTACTTGTAGATAGGCACTCACCAGGGATAACCCTACTTTGTTGCTCGCAACACCCCGTATCGAATCAATCCTCGCTCATATCCTTGACTCATCAGCGACAGGGAAAGCGCCCCTTGAATCGTCGTCCAACCACTAAAAATTAAACCAATAATTGCCGCTGGATTGAAGGCAGAATCAATCACGACATTCCAAAATGGCGCTACAGCAGTTGACCAATCATCCGTCCGGATATCTTGAAAAGAAACATTGCCAGCAATTTGCTCATATTCTGGCAGAGAAATGACATAAGGCAAGCAATAGACTCGATAAATTTCTGCCAAATGCTTTAACTCATCCGGCGTCAAGTATCCATCGGGAAGCGTCACGGGACGATGACACCAAGTCGCCATTAAAAACGTGCCACCAGGCTGCAATACCCGGTAGCATTCTTGCAAGAATTTAACTTTATCCGGCATGTGTTCGCCGCTTTCCATAGACCAAACAAAGTCAAAAGATGCATCGGCAAAGGGCATATTCAATGCATCTGCTACCTGGAAGGAAGTCTGCTGACTTAGATTAGCACTGGCAGCCCTTTCCTTCGCCCTAGACGCCTGAACCGGACTGAGAGTAATTCCGGTCACATTGGCGTTATACTTTTGAGCCAGATAGAGGGAACTACCTCCTATGCCGCAGCCTACGTCTAGAATCGTTTCCGCCCTATGTAAATTAGCCCATTGCAGTATTTCTTCATTTAGGTCAATTTGAGCTTGACGGCGGTCTTTTTTTTGCTTACCATCTGCGCCATAATACCCGTGGTGCATGTGTTCGCCCCAAATTTGCTCCCATAAACCGGAGGAGGCGTCGTAAAATTGCTGAATTTGCTCGTAAAGTGTTGCTGTCATGGAACCAAGAGCTTTAATGCAGACTAAAATTAGTTTAATCGCAAGGGTACTTTACAAGACACGCGATCAAAAGTATTCTTGGATCGAATTGCCACCCATCCATGACAGTTTCTAGAACGATTTGCCTGGGGTTCCTTGCTGTAATCAGTTTGGGCGCCCTTTTGTTGATGATGCCGTTTTCTAGCAGCAGCGGGACTTGGATTGACCCGTTAGTGGCTTTATTCACCTCAACCTCTGCTGTCTGCGTTACGGGTTTGTCGGTTGTCGATGTCGGCACTTATTTTTCATTTTGGGGTCAGCTGTTTGTTGCCATACTTGTCCAAGTTGGCGGACTCGGCTATATGACGGCAACCACTTTTCTTTTGCTGCTGATTGGTGCTAGGTTTAGCTTACGAGATAAAGTGGCAATTCAACAAGCTTTAGACCGAACCGGAATCCAGGGTAGCGCCCAAGTGCTGCGCTCGATTATTGCCACGACGCTAATATTTGAACTCACTGGAGTCTTTCTGCTGCTGGCTGTTTTTGTTCGCGATTATGGATTTTATCAGGGACTGTGGTACGCAATTTTTCATAGCATCAATTCTTGGAATAATGCCGGTTTTAGTTTGTTCAAAGATAACTTTATCGGCTATCAATCATCGGTGGTATTAAACCTGACGGTAACGGGATTGATTATCTTTGGCGGGATTGGCTACCAGGTAATTATGGAAATGTACCTGTGGTTGCGCGATCGCATCCTCAGAAAAACCCATTGCATTATCTTCTCCCTCAACTTTAAAGTCGCCACCAGCACCACTTTAATTCTCTTAATCCTCGGCACGGTCGCCTTCTTTCTCATAGAGCAGAAAAACCCCGATACGTTTGGTTCTATGGACTTAAAAACCAAAATCCTAGCAGCTTGGTTTCAATCGGTAACGCCCCGAACCGCGGGTTTTAACACGATTGATTTTGGCAAAATGACCACGGCAGGTTTATTTATTACGATTGCTTTTATGTTTATTGGCGCCAGTCCCGGCGGGACGGGAGGCGGGATTAAAACGACAACCCTGGGAGTTTTAACCACTTGCACCAAAGCCATTTTACAGGGAAATGAAGAAGCTGTTTTGTACGAGAGAAAAATACCTCTATCGCTGATTTTGAAAGCGGTTGGCGTGTTTATAGGCTCGTTGGCAACTGTGATTATTGCCACAATTTTAATCTCTCTCACGGATACAAACTTTAATTTTATTCAAATTTTGTTTGAGGTCGTGTCTGCTTTTGCGACAGTTGGTCTTTCCACGGGAATAACAGCTAGCGTCTCAGCTGCTGCGAAGCTAGTTTTAATTGTGACAATGTACGTGGGAAGGGTAGGCGTTCTGCTGCTGATGTCGGCGCTTTTGGGAGATCCCAGACCCAGTAAAATTCGCTACCCCGAAGAAAACTTACTCGTGGGGTAAAGATGGTAGAAAATATTTGCTAGGCTGGAAAGAGAAGACTGGTTTTGTAGGGGTTGTTCTCGCCAAAGTCTCTATTACACAGGTAGAAAAAAGTGAATCTGTCGTCCATAGGTTTTTTTCGCAGTTTACGCAAAGATAATAAACAGTATGCCGTGATTGGTTTGGGGCGATTTGGGCGGGGAGTATGCTCGACGCTGCACCGTTTGGGATACGACGTACTGGGAACCGATGTTGATGAAAAACGAGTCGCTCAAGTCCTGACGGATCAGATTGTAGGTCATGCGTTGCAACTCGACTCAACCGAACCGTCGGCGCTAAAAGAAGCGGGAATTTTTGAGTTCGATACGGTGATTGTTGCCATCGGTAACTATTTACAAGAAAGTATTATTACCACACTGAATTTGAAGGAAGGCGGCGTCCCCCACGTAGTGGCGAAAGCTTCGTCAGAAGTCCACGGTAAAGTATTAACGCGAGTGGGAGCAGACCACGTAGTTTATCCAGAACATGAAGCTGGTTGTGCATTGGCGCGAGCGCTCACTAGACCGGCGATTTTAGACCGATTTGAGCTAGACCCACACAACAGCATTGTAGAAGCGATCGTTCCCAAAGAATTTGACGGCAAAACCATCTACGACCTGCAACTTAGAACTCGTTATGGTTTAAACTTGCTAGCCGTGTGTAACGATGGCACCTTTGAAGTCAATCCCAACCCCAACCGACGCCTTTACAAGGGTGAAATTATGGTAGTAATTGGCTCTAACAAAGATATCGATCGCCTGCCAATTTAGGGAATTTAAGATGGCAGATTTAAGATTGCAGATTGCCGATTTGAAGATATAGCGGTTTGCACTCCCATAATTGAGATCTTGCACCTAAAATCTCCGGACGGGCGAGACGCCCATGCCACAAGAGAAGAATTTTGCTTGTGGGGTGGGCATCTTGCCCGCCTTGGTTGCCCATGCCACAAGAGAAGAATTTTGCTTGTGGGGTGGGCATCTTGCCCGCCTTGGTTGCCCATGCCAC
>NZ_BLAY01000029.1 GCF_020521235.1 Microseira wollei NIES-4236
TGGGCATCTTGCCCGTCCCGCCCACCCCACAAGAGATTGATTTTGCTTGTGGGATGGGCATCTTGCCCGTCCCGCCCACCCCACAAGAGATTGATTTTGCTTGTGGGATGGGCATCTTGCCCGTCCCGCCCACCCCACAAGAGATTGATTTTGCTTGTGGGATGGGCATCTTGCCCGTCCCACTTGTTAATCGTGCCAGCTCTGAGTTTACTCACGGGCGGGACGCCCACCCCACAAGAGATTGATTTTGCTTGTGGGATGGGCATCTTGCCCGTCCCACTTGTTAATCGTGCCAGCTCTGAGTTTACTCACATCTTGCACCTGTCAGGATAAACCGGAGTTACGGTTTTGACATCAACTTTTCCAGGTGCAAGATGTGAGCAAAGAGACTTGGGGAACGAGAATGACTGCGGGAATTACTGAATTGAGAAAGCGAAGGGGTAAACTGAGAAAGCTTTCAGCCGAAACGCTGGCGTCAAACACCAAAATATATGCGCGAATTACTGAAATGAGAAAGCTCAGGGGCTTGATGAGAAAGTAAATTGCCATTTGGCTTGCGGAAAATACCAAAATGAATGCGCGAATTACTGAAATGAGAAAGTGAAGGGGCTTGATGAGAAAGCAGATTGCCATTTGGCTTGCGGAAAATACCAAAATGAATGCGCGAATTACTGAAATGAGAAAGTGAAGGGGCTTCATGAGAAAGCAGATTGCCTGTGTGAGTATTGCCAGAAGAAAGAGAAAGTCGGTTTTGGGCATTTGCCCTTGGTGCTGGAATTTACACCGCTATTTTATTGGCTTGGTTGAAAAGCCGGAGTAGTTTCTAGGGAAAGTTGTCAACCCCGCAGCTGAATAACTTTAGACTGGATCTCAAACTCCGGAATCTGCTGAAGTCGAGTTTCGCTCAGATTATACTGCTCACAAACTAAACTGATACGAGCCTGTGAACTTTTAACTTCATTCACCGAATGTGTCAAATTACCGCGAAAATAAAGCAGGGTATTGGTTTGAGGCTGAATCTGACCAACTTTGTTTCCACGTTCCTGGAGTACCAGTTCTCCTCCTTGCAGGTCAGATGGCACTTGGACATAGAGAACACTCACAATAATTGGAATGGCGATCAACTGATTATAGTCAGAAAGGCTACAGTCAACGTGTGGCTCTACACGAGTTCCCCCCTCTAGTACTAGGGGATTGAGATAAAATGCATTGCAGTCAGGCATCAGGGCAACTCTCAAATACGGTTGGAAGAAGGGAAAGTGCCGTTCAACTTCACCGATGCCTGAGCGTTTAAAGACTAATGAAAATCCTTTAGTTCCGGCAAAGCTTTCACTTAGTTGACTCGCTGCTAAATAGGGGGAAGATAGGATTTCCATTCGCAAGGATTCCAGGTAGTCAAGGGGAAATATTTTTGACTTTAACGAGTAATATGTATTCAGAAGTAGTATCATAAATTCAATCTCTCTATTAACTCATTGCTAGTTATGCTCATGGCTCATGGCTCATGGCTCATGGCTCATGGCTCATGGCTCATGGCTCATGGCTCATGGCTCATGGCTCATGGCTCATGGCTCATGGCTCATGGCTCATGGCTCATGGCTAATGGCTCATGGCTCATGGCTCATGGCTCATGGAGGATATTATTGTTGTTTTCTTTACATCTCGCCAGCAATTAGCTATTAGCAACGCCCAAGTTTATAAATAGCAACTTGCGTTATTATATCTCCATAAAAAGTTACCCTTATTGTTCTCAGGAAATCGGCAAAGGTAGCATATTGCTAAACAGAACATTGCCCACCAGCGAGGAAAGACCTGAATCCTGACACAGCATTTATGTTTTCTGTAGAGACGTTACATCTAACGTCTCTACAGGGTAGACAGTTCCAAATGTCATCCGACGTTGATTTGTTGCACCTCTTTACTCTCTGAGTTATTAGGTTCCTTCCATCGCCTAACAAGATGATTTCCTAGCTTCATCAGAACAGTTTTACTTTCATGGGATATTGAACTGTTGCCATTACTTTGCGCCCATTTTTCTACTTCTCGATGCCTCACACTCTCGAAAATCTCCTTAGCTGGAAATTTTAGAATAAGAGGGTCTGCCATTGAATTTTCTCGAGGTTTAGTAATTCCATATTTAGTCGCTATATAGATTTTTTTGAAGCTGCGACCGTAGCCCCCCTGAGTGGCATAATCCCACCCTTTGATTTGTTTCAAAAGACCGTATAAACCTGAAGCTGTAATGCAGGTAAAGAAATTAGCCAAAGGATTCCGTCCTGCTTGTGCTTGAATGTTATCTTGAGAAAAATCAAAGAACCATTGTTTACGGGAATCTGGAAAAACTATTTCTAGTTGATAAATTACTTGCCAATGGCAATGATCTAGGAAAAGGGAATCTTTCTTTTCCATGATAAACTTAGGCAGATGTAAGCAGACTTCTTCATTAATTGCCTCTCTCATCTCATCGAGATTATAATTATCTGGATTGTCGTCAATTAGGTTATTCCCTACATTGATCGGTGAAAAAGCTAAGCTGTCTCTATCATCCTCGACCTTTTTGACAAATTGACACATTTCTTTTAGGTGACTAAACTCGCCGTTTTTAAAGGCTATTATGTCCCCTGGATCGAAAGCAAAGACGTTTTCTTCTATTTCTGGGTAAACCATCTTCACATCTTTACAGAATTGTTCTCGCGTTACTGGGAAGACAATTTGGTTCAGCCAAGATGACCCATTGATGAATTTGAAGCCATTGGCTCCGGGAGCGATCGCCTTTGGTTTAATAAAACTTATTAGCTGAAGCAACTGGCTGTATTCAGAGTAAGGAAAGGACAAACTCTGATTAGTGTGGTAATTAGTTTCTAACATTGGTTGCCAGCCTGCCAATAAGAAATCAATCTGGGGATAGTGAGATTTTACCAAACTAATTGTATCTAGGCTGACTGCCGTGTCTACCTGATTCCAGCAAACCCCCGATCGATCGGCAAATACTATGCCATACTCAGGAACGCGATTCTCAGAGCGAGTTGCTAAAAGACTGGTAGCTCCAAGCTTAACTTCACTAAAATCACTCAAGTGATAGATTTGCGAATATCCCAATTTGCGGAGACAAGTTTCTATCAATTTGTCCTTGGGAATTAGGACATCGACTGTTTTTGGTAGATAGGCAAGCGAGCGAATGTCAAAGTGATCCAGATGGTGGTGAGATATAATTAGCAGATCGAATTCCGGCAAGAGTTCGTGAATCACCTCTCGCTTCGGACATACATCCTCTATGCCTTCGGCGTGGGGGTCCCAAAGCACCGGGTCCATAAGAATTTTGCAATCTTGCGTTTCTACAAATATTGAAGCGTGTCCAATCATGTGAATTTGCATGGCTCACCTCTGTTGTTACTACAGCGATTTTTAATTCTTTTGACCACACCGTAGGGGCACGGCGTAGGTAGGATTTCGGTTTCATCACAAGACTGAAGGGTGCCGTGCCCCTTCTAGCGATTTGTATTCCACCAAGTTGCAAACCGCTATAAAATTCTGACTTTGGCAGAAAGCGGAGCGCTACATTAGAAGAATATCGGACGCCTTTGCCACTCCCTGATTAAGAAGTGATATCGTTGACCGTTGCTAAGGAATTACGACCTGTAGGGGCTTTTTCCCAATTAGCAATTAGCAATTAGCAATTACCAAGAAAGGCCAATCATTCCGATGCAACCTGATTTGATATGATTTGATAACGCCAACTATTTACAAGTTTGCTGAAAACTTTACAGGGTTACAATGCAAAACCTTTCGGTAAAATTATCAGTTTTTTCGTTGTTGTCAGAATAGGTAGTGAAAACGAAGCTCGACGAGAAAAACAGGTAAAGGCTGCGTAGGCAGCCTTTGTTTGTGTAGCCGCGCCTTCAGGCGTTAGGCAGTGGTTTCAGGAATAGAGCGATCGCAACAGCAACACACAGCAAGGCTGGGATTGCGGAAGGTTCGGGGACTGGTTTTGCTTCCACGCCTAGCGCTGCGATCGCTTTGTCCCCCCGAATCAAGCCAAAGCCAAGTCTGGAGTCGAAACCAGACGAAGGGCTAACAGCCGTATTTCTCAGAACGCTATAGATCTCAGTGGGTGTTGCGCTTGGGTCTCCTTGCAGTAACAGCGCAGCTACCGCAGCCGTATATGGAGCCGACGCCGAGGTACCAAAGAAGCTGAAGAAGCCTGGGTTAATATCACGACGAGCGCCTCCACCCAAATCGAAGGAAATCGGTAGCGCATCCGGACCCACAACATCAGGCTTGAACAAACCAGGGTTGCCTTGGGAAGAAAAGGGTTCTATTTGCCCCTGCTCTACAACAACACCGAACGCTCGGTTGAAGTAGGATGGCAGGTTTCCGTAGTACACTGCTCCAACGGTGAGCGCATTTGAGTTATTTGCGTGCCCGTATATTGGAAAGTCGGATGCATTACCAGCAGCAGTGAAGTAAGAAACTCCCTGATTAAATACCGTAGTAATCGCCTGATTGATCGGCCCGTTGGGAGGCTCGAGATCTAAGAAATCTAACGGTACATCAGGAGTATCCTGAGGTTCATAACCGATATCATCGACGATGATGTCAGCCCCGGCAGCCGCTAGAGCCTGAATGCCTTGAGCTAATTGATCCACGCCGCCCGCACCTGTGTGGAACACCAAGTTAGCACCTGGAGCCACAGCATGGATCAGCTGCGCTATGGCGCGACCTTCATCTGTCGCACCAGGCTGAGCGAAGTCTTTTAGCACTTTAACGTTAGATGGTAGATAGCCGTTGGCGATGTTAGTTGCATAGGTATCCAAATTGCCAAAGGTGTCGAATGTTTCTGCGGTGCTGAAGCTATCGGATAGGAAACCGATAGTGATTCCGGTGCCGTCTAGACCGTAGCGATCGCGCAAAACATCAACTCCTGTAGCTTTGGCTGCTGGTTCAATCGGCAGGGTGAACGTAGCCGCCTGGACTTGAGCAACAAAGCTCCCAAGTACAGCGGTTGTTGCGATCGCCCCTGACGTAACAATTTTCTGTAGGAGTCTCAAATCTCTCATAGCGTTTAAGAACCTTGAAGTATAGAAGTTCTCAGCATTAAGGTTAGGTTTAATTTTCTGGAAAAACTGAGCGAAAGTAAACCCAGTGAACCCATAGGTTTAATTTTCTTAAAAAACTGAGCGAAAGTAAACCCAGTGAACCCAGAGGAATTTTATTTGCTTGGTTCACTGGGTTAGAACAGTTTGGAATTCCAAGTAGTTACTGGCGTGCTAATCTTACGCTTACGCTAAGTTGTTGGCACCCTTTACTTTTCCAAACCAACTCCTAAAACCAACGCAAACTTCAGCGTAGTGACGAGATCCACTTATACAAACACCACCTGCCACTGCCTCCAGGGCTTCTTCGGATAATTCTCCCTCATCTGTAGTAGTTGGAGCCGGGTTATTTGGCAGTACCAAGTAAACCTTGTTAGCAGTTTCACGGATGACTTCGATTTCCAGGTCAGTTGGCATTTCTTCACCCGACTCTCTGGCATAAACTGCCTTGGGATTGCTGAGCAATTCTTGCTTGAAGTTCTCATCTTCTAAAGCTCGCTCAATTAGCTGACGCTCGAATTCAAACCGGGTGTTCATTGCTTGAGAGATCATTTGTTTCAGTTGTTCGTGCATTTTATTTTCTCCTTACTATCTTCGGTGAATCTAGGATTGACACTAACCAGAGTATCGAGGATAAAATAGACCGGCAATTCAATTTCTTTAGGACTGCACCAAAATAAATCAGAGCCAATCAAACCTAAAAAAATGCGAGCAATACCGAAAAATTTTGAATTGCGAGTTGCAGCTAGTCTCGTTTAAGCTAAAAGTCTAGATCTGTAGCTTTAGCTGCCGATTCAATCGGTAGGGTGAAGGTAGCAGCTTGCACCACGGCAACGAAGCTTCCGAATGCAGCAGTCGTTGCGATCGCTCCTGACGTAACAATTTTCTGTAGGAGTCTCAAATCTCTCATAGCTTTTAAGAACCTTGAAGTATAGAAGTTCTCAGCATCAAGGTTAGGTTAATTTTCTGGAAAAACTGAGCGAAAGTAAACCCAGTGAACCCAGAGGAATTTTCTTTGCTGGGTTCACTGGGTTAGAGCAGTTTGGAATTCCAAGTAATTACTGGGGTGCTAAACTGACGCTTACACTAGGTCGTTGGCGCTGTACGTCTTACTGTATTCTTTGCACTTTTTATAGAAAGTCCAAGCGACACAAGTACCACCTGCCACTGCCTCCAGGGCTTCCTCAGACAATTCTTCCTCGGCTATAGCAGGGTTAGTTGGCAACACCAAGTAGACCTTGTTTGGAGTTTCTTGGATGACTTCGATTTCCAAGTCTTTTGGCAGTTTTTCACCCGACTCTCTGGCATAAACTGCCTTGGGATTGCTGAGCAATTCTTGCTTGAAGTTCTCATCTTCCAAAGCTCGCTCAATTAGCTGACGCTCGAATTGAAACCGGGTGTTCATGGCTTGAGAGATGATTTGTTTCATTTGTTCGTGCATTTTATTTTCTCCTTACTATCTTCTGTCAATCTGGTTTTGACACTAACCATAATAGCGATTGAAAAATCGCTCGTCAATTTGATTTTTTTAGGAATGCTTTCAAAAAAAATAGGAGTAATAGGCCGATAAAGTTGAAAAGCATGGGAAAGCATTTATGAAAAGCAAAGTCAACAATCGAGCAAGCAGGATCTAAAAAATTGTGAGGATTACCGAAATATTTTGGATTGTGATTCTGGTTGGGCATCCTTTAAGCTAAAGCTCTAAGGATTGGCAAGACATCCGAGGTTTTTACCATGAATAAGCCAAGATCAACTCGCCAAGAAATCGAAGAAAGAATCATCGCTAAAAGCTGGCAAGATGATGCGTTCAAGCAAGAGATACTGAATAACCCCAAGGCAGTTTTAAGCCGGGAAATCGGGCAACCACTGCCAGAGGACGTAGAGATCCGGGTAGTCGAAGAAACCCCTAACATCGTCTATTTAGTTCTGCCGATGAAGCCTATTACACCCGAAGCCGATGCCGAAATATCTGAAGCAGAATTGGATGCGGTAGCTGGTGGTATTGCTTGTAATCCTTGGCTTCGCACTGTACAGCACTCTTTCTTAATGGTGCCAATGGGCACATGCGTGCGTTGCCCTAGATGATTCTTGTGGGGTGGGCATCTTGCCCGCCCAGATATTTCCAAGGACAGGCGAGATAACCATCCGACAAAAACATCAAAATTATCCCGCACATATGCAACGCCCACATCCTGGAGACCAAAGTAAGCTGCTTTTCTCTCGTTCCCTGGCAAAGCCAGGGAATGAGACCCCAGGAGGCTCTGCCTCCGGCTCCAGGCATCAGAGGCAGAGCCTCTCGGAAAGCATTCCCAGGTGGAACCTGGGAACGAGAACGAGAAACCTGGGAACGAGAAACGAGAAACGAGAAAACGCGAAAACGAGAAACAAAGAAAACTGAAGGTTCTAAAAGGTAGCAATTTAGATGCAAGTTTCACAGCAAGATTTACTCAAAATAGTCCTAGAAGCTAGTACCCTCAGCGAAAGATTGGGGGATAGGTTCTGCATCGCTGATGAGTCAACAGTCAACGAAAAGCTGATTACTTCCCGCTTGGAAGCGTGGTGTCAAGTTGTCGCACAAGGAAACTCAGAAAAATTTGCCAAACGCCTCGCTTGGGATGGTCTGGACTGTAACATTGTCGCTAGTGTCCTCGGTGATGTCTGCCTCGCTGATGCACAACAACTTCCAGTATGGGCAGAAACTTTGCGGGAAGCTTTGCAAACCGACTGGGAAATAGCTTATGCAGGTGCGTCTCGTTGTCTGGATGCCGAAAAGCCAATTCCCTTTGAAGAAGTTTATCTGCCCTTTGTTTACGTAGCGCGGCAGAAACTCATTGCACAGGTCGGTGCTAGTTGGCAACTTCTATCCGAAGCAGTTAGCATAAGTCTGGAACGCCAACTGTTATGTCAGTGCGCATCTCTTTGCATCCAGGCTCTAGAACTTGAGTTTTCACTATTTAAAGCCCTGAAGCAATCTGCTTTCAGCTTCTTATGGGGACGACTGCAAGAAGGTGGCTCTAATGAGCAGTACCTAAACTTTGTTAAAGACTTGAAAACAGGCAAGCTACTGTCCTTTTTCCAGAAGTACAGCGTCTTAGCTCGCTTGGTAGCGATGACGATGGATCTCTGGGTAGAAGAAAAAGCAGAATTTCTCCAGCGATTAGCATCAGACTTGCCAATCATTGAGCAAACGTTTCTACAAGATACAGATGAAATCGTTGATATTAAATTGAATCTCTCCGATCTTCACAATAGGGGACGCTCGGTAATTGCTCTCACCTTTGCCTCTGGATTAAAACTCGTATACAAACCCAGAAGCTTAGGTTTGGAATCTGCCTATTTTCAGTTATTATCTTGGTGCAATCGGCATTTTGTAGAGACGTTGGATGCAACGTCTCTACAACCATTCAAGATAGTCAAAGTTATCGATTGTAAAACTTATGGCTGGATGGAGTTTGTAGAGCATTTACCCTGTGCAGACGCAGCAGCAGCAAAGCGCTACTACCAGCGTGCGGGGATGGTTTTGTGCTTACTTTACATGCTGCAAGCAACAGACTTTCATCATGAAAATCTAATTGCTAGTGGCGAACATCCGGTATTAATAGACTTGGAAACAATTCTACAGCCAGTGGCTTGTGAAATTGACCCCAAAATTGAGGAAGTGGGAGGAGCGCAATATCAGGCGAATCAACAATTTTTTGACTCGGTGCTGCGAAGTGGACTACTACCGAGATGGGAATTTGCACTAGGAGGAAAGGCTGAAGATATTAGTGGTTTGGGGGGAGTTGGCGAGGAAATTTATATTCGCAAGCAAAAGTGGCAGAACATCAATACTGACAGCATGGCACTAAAGTATGAATCTGAAATACTGCCAGCGGAAGCTAATACACTTTCTCTCAATGGCGTCACTTTATCACCCAACGATTACATTAATGAAATCGTAGATGGTTTCCGCCAAATGTATCAGTTTCTGAAAGAGCAAAGAGAAGTGCTTTTAGCCACTGATAGTCCTTTAGCAGTCTTTGCTCATCAGAAAGTACGGTTTTTGTTTCGCAATACCCAAGTCTACGGTGATGTTCTGAATAAAGCCCTCAATCCAAAATACATACAATATGGTGTAGATTGTAGTATTCAAATGGATGTGCTAAGTCGGGCACTTTTAGCAGCCGATAACAAGCCCCCGGTTTGGTCGTTGCTGGCAGTGGAATTACATGCTTTAGAACAAATGGATATTCCTTACTTTGTTGCTGATTCTAGCAGTAAGGATCTGATAATAAACCCTGAACTGGTAATTGAGGAATATTTCAAAGAACCTAGCTATGAGCGGATGATTTCTCGTCTGCGGCAGCTCAATGATGCAGATTTAGCCCAACAAATTTCGATTATTCGGGGTTCTTTTTATTCGCGAATTGCTCGCAGCATGACCAATATTACGCCGAACAGTCCAGGTTTAGATTTAGATGCAATAGCTACTTTAACACCAGCACAACTGGTACAGGAAGCAATAGAAATTGGCAAACAACTGCAACAACGAGCAATTTATAGCCGTTTGCACTCGGATGAGGTACACCTTGGTTTGTGTAGCGGCAGCATTAATGCTGCCCGCACACTGCTGCCACAAGGCTGTACCTCACTCGCTGGCAATCCGCTGTATGCCGCCGATAGCGTTACCTGGATTGGTATGGGATACCTGCCGCAGGATCAGCGGTTGCAACTTCAACCCTTGGGGTATGGTTTGTACGACGGTGTTTGCGGAGTTGCTGTATTTTTAGCAGCGTTAGCAAAAATTACTGGTGATGCCGCATTTCGAGATTTAGCACTCAGCGCCTTGCAAGACCTGAGAAAAACCTTGCAGGAAACAGACCCCAATTCTCAGCGTAAATTTATCAAGCAAATCGGTATCGGTGGAGCTACTGGGTTAGGGTCTATTGTTTATACTTTGGTACGAGTCAGTCAATTTTTGGATGAACCGGAACTTTTGGATGTTGCGAAACTTGCAGCATCGTTAATAACTCAGGAAAGTATTGCGAATGACAAGCAATTTGACATCATAGCTGGAGCTGCTGGAGCAATACTGGGATTGCTGAGTTTATATCAAGCAAAACCAGATCCATCTGTTCTAGATAAAGTCCAAGCTTTGGGTTATCACCTACTGATTAATCGCACTAAGAGCGATTCTGGATTGAAAGCTTGGGCAACTTTAGAAGGCAAGTTAGCGACGGGATTTTCTCATGGTGCGGGAGGTATTGCCTATGCCTTATTGCGATTGTATAAAACCACTCAAGAAACAGATTTTCTGGAAGCGGCTGAGGAAGCGATCGCATACGAACGCACTTTATTTTCCCCCAGCGCTGGAAATTGGCAAGACGTGAGGGAACGGAATCCTTCTTTTATGACCAGTTGGTGTCATGGCGCACCGGGTGTTGGTTTAGGTCGTTTGGGAGGTTTGGCAATTCTAGATACAAAAGAAATTCGGCAAGAAATTGCCGTTGCTATCAACACAACCCAACAGTTTGGTTTACAAAATCTCGATCATGTCTGTTGCGGTAATTTTGGCAGGATGGAGGTGTTATTGCTGGCAGCTTGCAAGTTGTCGCTGCCAGAACTTGGGAATATTGTGCAAAAACAGGCAGCATGGGTTGTAGCAAGGACAAAGCAAGTTGGTGCTTTTTATCTGTTTCCCGAACTGTCTGGAGAGGTTTATAACCCTGGTTTCTTTCAAGGGACGGCTGGAATTGGTTATCAACTACTAAGACTGGCGTATCCAGAATCATTTCCTTCTGTGTTGTTGTGGGAGTAATATCATGTCCCTTCGCAACGGTTGTGTAACTGCTAATAGCTAATAGCTAATCGCTAATGGCTCCTCTCTAGCAATTGACAATTAGCAATTAGCAATTAGCAATTCAAAATCTAAAATCTAAAATTGCAATGAAGCTTACACATCGGTTATTTAATTTATCTGCATGGCCTATAGCTGTCAAACTTTCGGTAGCACTCTTGTGTGCAGCGATTGCACCGATGAGTTTCACTGCCTATTACAATCTGCAACGGAGTTTGCAGAGTCTGGAGGCTAGCGAATACCGCAAACTGGAACTGTTAGCCACCAGTACCGCGAGTCGTCTTGACCAACTGATTGTTGATATTCAACGCATTGTTGTCCAAGTCAGCAGCGATCGCAATGTCGTAGGTTTCCTCGTTTCTACCCCCCCTGCAAAGCGAGAAACCCTCCGCCAAGAATTGCAACAGACACTCTCGAATATCTTTCGCTCTCACCCGGACTTTGATGCGGTTTTTCTGATGGACAAATCGGGTAGATGTGTCGCTTCTACCGATGCAAAATTTGTCGGTCAAAACTACGCCTTCCGCGAATATTTTACACAAGCAATTGGGGGACGATCTTATGTGTCTAGCATCCTCGTGGGTGAAACGAGTAAACGACCAGGGCTGTTTTTATCTCATCCGGTGCGATCGCCCAAAGGAGAAATTGTGGGGGTAACGGTACTCAAGATTAAAGGAGAAAATATCTGGGCGATCGCAAATACTTTGCAGCTAGGTTCCTCTAGCTATGCCTTCCTTGTTGACCAACACGGGGTGATTATTAGCCATCGCGATCGCTCGCTTCTCTACCATAGCCTCAACCCCTTACCGCCCCATACCCTAAAGCAGGTTTTGACTGACAGGCGTTACGGTCAAAATCAAATTAAAAGTTTAAATATTCCACAGTTAAAGGTAATGGTAATGGCAACAGAACCAGGTCATACCAGCTATCGTTCTCCCCAGACGCAGATACCCCGTATAGTTGGCTTTGCACCCCTGCAAGTCCAACCTTGGGTATTGGGGGTCAGCCAACCCAAAACACAATTTGCCGCTCCTTTAAATCGCCTGATTTGGCAACACGGCAGGAGTGTAATAATTGTCGGTTCAATTACAGCAATAATAGCCCTGCTCCTAGCACGGAGTATTTCACGACCCATTCGCGCCCTCACAGCCGCAGCGCAAGCACTCGAACAAGGGGATTTCAATCCACAAGCATTGGCTTTTGTGTCTCGAAATCATGACGATATGGGACAGCTTGTGCGTGTTTTTCTCCAAATGGCTTCTGAAGTGAAGGCTAGAGAGCAGAATCTCAAACAGCAAGTAGTAGCTTTACGAATTGAAATCGATCAAACTAAAAGAGCCAAAGATTTTATGGAAATTACTGAAAACGAACACTTTCGGCAGTTGCAGAAAAAAATCCAAAAACTCAGAACCAAAGCGAGCGCCAAGCCCGAAACTGAGACAGAATACTTCGAGAGATTGCAGAATCAAGTGCAATCTTTACGCGAGCGATCGCTGTAGTGAAACAGCTAATGGCTAATGGCTAATGGCTAATGGCTCATGGCTAATGGCTAATGGCTAATGGCTAATGGCTAATGGCTAATGGTTAATGGTTAATGGTTAATGGCTAATGGTTAATGGTTAATGGCTAATGGTTAATGGCTAATGGCTAATGGTTAATGGCTAATGGCTAATGGCTAATGGTTAATGGTTAATGGCTAATGGCTAATGGCTAATGGCTAATGGCTAATGGCTAATGGCTAATGGTTAATGGCTAATGGCTAATGGCTAATGGCTAATGGTTAATGGCTAATGGCTAATGGTTAATGGCTAATGGCTAATGGTTAATGGCTAATGGCTAATGGCTAATGGTTAATGGCTAATGGCTAATGGCTAATGGCTAATGGCTAATGTCAGTAAAAATCCTAAATTAGCAATGAGCAATTAGCAATGAGCAATGAGCAATTAGCAATGAGCAATGAGCAATGAGCAATTAGCAATTAGCAATTAGCAATTAGCAATTAGCAATTAGCAATTAGCAATTCCAAAATCTAAAATCCAAAATCTTATGTCATCCGACGAATTAATATCGCGAGAAGAAGTACTGGAGGGTTTCCCTGCCAAACGAGCGAATACGCTGCTATTTTTAATCGAAAGTCGAACAGCGCAGATCGTGGCGCGATCGCGAGTGGAATTTTCCCTCACCTCACAAGCAGCCAACGAACGCGATCTGGCTTTCCTGGAAGCCTTTGCTTTAGGAAATGCACCACCACTCCACCCCACCATCCAGCAACTGGAACGCTACGCCAACCAATGGCTTCCCCTCGTACCGCAAAACCCCAAATTAAAAGCCGCCATTGCTCACGCACTCGGTGAGAAATACACTTTCACCTATCAGTGCGTGCCTAATATTCGGGCAACTTTATGTTTGGATGAGAAAGCAGTACAAGTCGCTTTTTCTCGCCTGTACAGAAGACAGCTAGCGAGAATTTTTGCCTCCAAACTGTCGCTAATCGAACAGTGGCGCTGGAGGTGGACGGCAATGCAAGAGCGTATAGAGTCTCTACCTCCTTTCTGGTTGGCATCCTTAATCACCGTTGCTCTCGGTTTACCCCAAGCTTTCTTAGCCTTACCCATCGCTGTAGCCGATATCGGCCCCTTGGCTACGGTTGGATTTGTAGTAATTATCGGCACTATCAATATACTGACGATGGCTTGCATGGCGGAGGCAGTGGGTCGCAGCGGTGACTTTCGTT
Source organism: Microseira wollei NIES-4236 (assembly GCF_020521235.1). Lineage (GTDB taxonomy): Bacteria > Cyanobacteriota > Cyanobacteriia > Cyanobacteriales > Aerosakkonemataceae > Microseira > Microseira wollei. The sequence continues at coordinate 13,664 of NZ_BLAY01000029.1, forward strand.
ACGGCAATCCCTTTATCAAACAATTAGCAGCTAACTACTTAGGCAATGCTGGTTCATTTATACTTTCACTAGCCGTAGCTATCCGTGTTTTCCTCATAGCCCTAGCTTGTTATATCGGTTTGTCGGCTACGATGGCAAACTTCACCCACATACCAGCAGCACTGTGGGCGGTGTTGCTTTTCTGGGCTGGATTGTACCTACTTTCGCGTCCATCGCTCAACTTCACGGTTGCGGTGATGGTATTGCTGGCAGCCATTAACGTTAGTTTGCTGCTGGTTCTGTCGCTGCTAGCCTTCCGCCACGTGCAACTGGAAAATCTTTTGTATATAAATTTACCTTTCCTCAACGGTCATTTCCAACCCTGGATGTTACAGCGAATTCTCGGTGTTAGCCTGATGCTCTATTTCGGGCATGTGTATGTGGGTGAGTGTGCAAAGCTGATACTTCCTCGCGACCCTAGCGCTTCCTCGCTGATTTGGGGTAGCGTGGCGGGGACTGGTTTTTTAACCGTTTTATTTTGCATTTGGGTATTGGCAGTCAACGGAGCAGTAGCGCCCCAGTTACTAGCCGGACAGTCAGGCACCATCCTAGAACCACTTGCACAGCAGGTTGGTCCCATCGTCCCGGTTTTGGGAGCAGTTTTAGTGACGCTTTTGTTGGGAATGGCTTGGCTTCGCAGTTCGAGTTTGCTAATCAATCTAACTAGGGAGTGGTTACCCAGCCGACCTCACCCCGTCTTAATGCTGCCTCGCCACCAGGGAACGTTGATATTGCACCCTCGCGGCAACCCCAGTCGCGTTCCCCATATAGGTATAACCTACCTGGGACTGGAAAAAAATCAGCCAAAGTTTCGCTTAGATATCCAGTCAAGCGGCAACATCCATCAAGTAGAGATAACCGTTATCGAGCATTGGGAAATTAAACAGCTATTTGAACAATTCCCAGAGCTGCACAAATGGGACACTCGTCTAAGGCTAGAAATACAGTCGGCTAATCAAGATAGCGCCTGTCTGCAAGTTACCTCACCAATGGTTCTAGCCTACGAAGGAAAATTAAAACCGGAGGTCAACAATGCCGTTCGCAAACAGGAGAGTCAAACTATAGGACGGTTCTGGACAATCTGGCTGCGAGAGCGTCATTTTCTCCTATCTATTAGCCCGCTAGTGCTTGTTTTGCTGCTAACAGAGTGGCTTTTCCTAAATGGTATCCAATCTTTCACAGGAGTACTCGCATTTGCTGGTGTACTCGGTAACACGCTTGTGGGTGGTATTTTCCCAGTTTTGCTGTTAGTTTCTAGTCGGCAGAAAGGCGAATTAATGCCTGGAGTCGTTTTCCAAATTCTCAACCATCCATTTTTCAGCATCAGCATCTACAGCCTCTTTTTAGCCATCCTGTTCGTCCACGGTTTGTTCATTTGGGAAAATTCTCTAGCGCGTATCAGTGCATTGTGCATTGCCGGGGTGTCCCTAGGAGCCACCCTGGTCATGCAGCGCTGTGGAGCCTTCGCTTCTCGCGTGGTTGTAGAGTTGCGAGAAGATCGGCATCCAGGAGGCCAATTTGTCTTCACAATTACTACCGGCGGACAACCAAAGATAGCCGAAGTGCGTCTGGGATATGACTCTGGCGAACAACTTTACCAAGCCGCTACGGTCGAAATTCCATCACTTGAATCCCTGCGCTATGCCATCTTTCGCCTACCAACCCACCAGGAAAAAGAACTAAGAGTATGGGCGCACAAAAATAACTCCAGCGGCGACTTAAAGAGCCTACCTGCACTTGTAGAAATAGAAGAGAATGGAAACAAAAATATGCAGTTCGACTTAAAACTATCCGGCGGCAGAGTTTTGCTACCTCTAATTAGCAATGCCTGTAGATTGAAAATCGCATTTCCCGAACCATCTTCATCTTGAAAAAAGGAGCCTTTGTTTTGTGAAAAACTTCTTCTGTCTCTGCGTTATGGATGCTAATAGCTAATCGCTAATGGCTGCTCTGGAGGCAATTGAAAAGCTGGCAATTAGCAATTAGCAATTAGCAATTAGCCATCCATACACTACCCATACCACCCGACATGATATAAGTCCTAAAATCTAAAATCAAATGACAACTTGGAGGAAAAATATGACTCAGATTATAGCTATTCACTCATTCCGTGGCGGAACTGGCAAATCAAACATACTTGCCAACCTAGCAGCCACTATGGCGCGTGGGGGAAAACGAGTAGGTATTGTCGATGCCGATATCCAGTCACCAGGGATTCACATCCTTTTCGGTTTAAACGAGGAAAAAATCAACTATTCGCTCAATGACTATCTTTGGGGACGCTGCGACATTAAAGACACCGCCTACGACGTTACCCATACTCTGATGGCGGAGTCAGGGGAAACAAGTACGGTCAACGGCAAACTCTACCTAATTCCCTCTAGCATCAAAGCGGGTGAAATCGCCAGAATTCTGCGCGAGGGGTATGACGTCGTGCTACTTAACGATGGCTTTCAAGAACTCAGCCACTGTCTAAAGTTGGACTACCTATTCATTGATACTCACCCCGGTCTTAACGAAGAAACCTTACTTTCCATCGGGATTTCTAATGTTGCGATCGTTATCTTACGTCCAGACAACCAAGACTTTCAAGGAACCGCCGTAACTCTAGATGTAGCTCGCAAGCTGAAAGTACCAAAAATACTGTTAGTGGTGAATAAAGCGCTACCAGCTTTAGATTTTGCCGACTTGCAAAAACAAGTAGAGGCAACTTACAATGCTCCGGTAGCCGGGATTTTGCCCCTGTCGGTAGAGATGGTGCAGCTAGCCAGCAAGGGTATATTTTGCTTGCGTTACTCCGAGCATCCCATCTGTCAGACGGTGAAAGAAATTGCCCAGCAAATTTTAAACTTGGAGTGAAAAATTGCCCATGAATAACCAACAATTTCGTGCTGATGTTCTTACCTACTTTGGAGCCAGTGCTGCCTCTGTGGAGGAACTATTGGCGTACAACGAAAACGTTTTTCATCGCCATAAGTTAACCCATCCGGTCAAATTTCCCCTGGCACCGGAAACTCATGTCTCAGCTTGGGAGGAATACGCCGTTGCAGCTAAAGAAATAGGAGCATTTGAAGTACTCAAACAGCGGTTGGTGCAGTTACAATTTCCCATTCAGGAAGGTATTAGCCAGACCTCGTCGTATCGTGCTGCTACCCGTAGAGGTGTACCAACCGATAGCATAGCAGAGGCAACAGGTTTAGTTTTAAACCAACCTGAGAAACTTCAGTTATTCATACATCAAAGCCTAGCCGGAGCCATCCCAGTTTTACTAGCTGGGAACCGAGAAAACTTTGTTTCTCTAGTACAAGCGCTAACGATGCGAAATGAACCACTACCAGTTCCGGCTTCTATGGGAGCCTGCATAGTCAGCGGGTTTAATAATTGGGATAGAATTCGCCAGTATCGGCAAAAATGGGAAGCAACAAATCCTGATAATTGCGATGAAAATAGTTGGAAAGAAGAATTTCAGCGGCTAATACCGCAAAAGCAGCTTTATCAGGATAGGTTCATTATTTTGAGCGACGGTGTATATAGTGGCGTTTCCGCCAAGGATATGGGTTTAGAGGAGTACCAATGGCAGCAGCTATCGCCGATAATTCGCTTGGAACATGAGTGTACCCACTACTTCACCTATCGCATGTTTAACTCGATGCGAAACAATATATTCGACGAATTAATTGCCGACTATAGAGGCATTGTTGCCGCTTGTGGGTACTATCGATCTGACTGGTTCTTGCGCTTTTTAGGGTTAGAGTCGTTTCCCAATTACCGAGAGGGAGGCAGGCTACAAAACTACCGGGGTGAGCCACCCATTTCTGATGGCGCTTTTAAGATTTTACAGGCTTTGGTAAAGGCAGCCGCAGAAAATTTGAGCCGCTTTGATACTCAATACAGCGGATTGCAGCCTTCTCTTGTACACCTTCGTTTGTGTAGCGGCAGCATTAATGCTGCCGCTACACAAACGAAGCGATTTCGCTTTCCCTCACTCACTGGCAATCCGCTATATGTAAGTGAGTTGAGAGATAGTAATCTTCATAGTCAGTTTCGTTCTGTAGAGACTGATATGGGAATGCGAGTAGGGGAAGACACGATGAAATTCTGGGAAAATTCTCCGCGTCGCCGGGTTTTTCCCTCTTTGTGTCTGCCAAGTCAAACTAACGCAACTACCGAGCAAGCTCTGATGTTGATGAGTTTGACCTACTTAACATTGGAAGAATTGGCTTCTCAACAAGCTACCTGTCTTATCCAAGCAATTTTAGAGCAATTGCTGACTGTAATGGCGCCAAAAACAAAGGTGATGCGTCAATCTCGCGACTGGAAACCTAGGATTTTTCGGAGAAACCGGGTTTTTTTGATTAACAAAACATAGGGGGATTCAGTGATGACAGAAGTTTTGCTCAAAGAATTAGCCAACAGTGACATCGATTGGTTGATCTCTACAGGTCGTCGGCGCGAAATCGCTCCTGGTACTGTACTCATCCAGGAAGGACAAACTACCGATTCTCTACATATCCTTTTGGATGGAATGTTAACAGTTACCGTCTCCCAAGCTGATAACAATCCTCTAGCACGAGCCTTTGCAGCAATTGAAGGTAGTGAAACTACAGAGCGGGAGATTACTAGATTATACAGCGGTGAGCTTGTGGGAGAAATCCCCTTTGTCAGTGTCCGTCCAATTTCTACGACTGTTAAGGCGGTGGAAAAGTCGCTTTTGATGTCGATTTCTCAGCAGGAATTGGCGGCAAAATTGCAGCAGGATGTGGGTTTTGCAGCGCGATTTAACCGCGCAATCGCTATTCTACTTTCTGATAGACTGCAAAACCTGATCGATCGGTTTGGTCGGAGCAATATCGCACAAGGTCAGCCACTCAAAGATGTTCTATTTATCTTGGGGGAATTGCATGATAGCGACCTTGATTGGATGATAGCTTGTGGAACTCAAAAATATATTCCAGCTAACGCTATACTCATCCATGAAGCAAGACCAGTAGATGCACTGTATATCATTCTGAGTGGAACAATGTCTCTGTCTGTTTCTCAGAGCAAAAGCAATCCCTTAACTCGTGCTTTTGCGGCGATAGAGGGTGGTGAAATTCCCAGTCGAGAAATAGCAAGATTATCTAAAGGCGAGATCGTGGGAGAAACACCTTTCATTGATGGTCGTCTACCCGCTGCAACTGTCACGGCGCTTGAAGACTCATTTGTTTTGTCAATTCTTAGACAACAGCTAGCAGCAAAATTGCAGCAGGATGTAGGATTTGCATCTCGTTTTTATCGAGCGATCGCAATTTCGCTTTCCCATAGATTGCAGGGAACGATTGGTCGCCTTGGTTATAGTAGGCGAGTTTATAGTAAAGGTCAGTCCCTCGATGAAAATGTTGAATATGAAGATGAATTGAATGCCAATCTTTTAGACAGGGTGGCGCTGGCAGGAAAAAGGTTTAATTGGCTTTTGTTAAATTAACAAAATTCCCATCCGGAATATAAGCGTAACTTCTGAAACATCAACCCTTGATTCAAATGCTAGAGCAAAAACACAATCTATTCCGTCAAGAATCTCTGGAACGCCTATCTTCCCCCGAAAGACTAGACCAACTGATGCAGGTGGTCAGTCCCAAAAGTTGGCTTCCTCTATTTACTTTAGGTTCCTTGGTGTTTGTAGCCATAGTTTGGAGTATATACGGACGCATACCCATCACAGTCGAGGGACGAGGCGTTTTAATTTATCCTCGTAAAGTTTTGGCACTCCAATCAAAAACACCAGGACAATTACTTAGTTTGAATGTCAAAGTTGGCGATTTTGTCAAAAAGGGTGATGCGATCGCAACAATTAACCAAGCCGATCTTCGCAAGCAATTGGAACAGCAACGTGCTAAACTAACCGAACTAGAATCGCAAGACCGAGGCTTAGGTTCTGTGCAACAGCAACGCATAGAACAGGAAAAAATAGCAATTCAGCAGCAACGTCAGTACCTGCAACAACGCATCGCCGAATTTCAAGCTTTAACCCCTGTTTTAAAAGCCAAAAGCAGCGATTCTATTATCCAGCAACGCCAATACTTGCTCCAGCGGATCGCCGAATTTCAAACTTTATCTCCTGTTTTGAAAGCCAAAGGCAGCGATTCTATTATCCAGCAACGTCAGTACTTGCAACAACGCATTGCAGAACTTCAAACTACAACGCCTGTTTTGAAAGCCAAAAGCAGCGATTCTATTATCCAGCAACGGCGAAGCTTGCAACAACGCATTGCAGAACTTCAATCTTTAACGCCAATTTTGCAGGAGAAAGCTAGGGATTCTATTCTCCAACAACGGCAAGGATTAGAGCAAACTCTGGAAAAAGTCAAAGCTATGAATCCCATTTTCCAAAAAAGAATGGAAATCCGCAGAAAGTTATTTGAAGAAGAAAAAGCTATCTCCAGCGATCTCGTTTTAGACGCACAACAGCAATATTTGCAAAACCTGGAAAAAATCTCTAATCTGGAAACTCAGTTAAAGGAACTAGATGTCAAACAAGCTGAGGAGGAAAAGTCTTATCGTGAAAACCTCAGCAGTATTTCCAACTTACAAACTCAGTTAAAGGAACTAGATGTCAAACAAGCTCAGGAGGAAAAGTCTTATCGTGAAAACTTCGGCAGCATTGCTAATTTACAAACTCAGTTAAAAGATTTGGATGTCAAACAAGCTCAGGAGGAAAAGACCTATCGTGAAAACCTGGGCAGCATTGCTAATTTTCGCGCTCAGTTAAAAGATTTGGATGTCAAACAAGCTCAGGAAGAAAAATCCTATCGGGAAAACCTGGGCAATATTTCCAATTTTCAAGCTCAGTTAAAAGATTTGGATAGTCGAGAAGCAAATCTAGCTAAAGAAAGCTTGGAAACTACAACGAATCGCACTAGAGAAATCCAAGAATTAAAGCGCGAAATCGCCAGACTAGAACTGCAATTAAACAATGAAAGTCAGATTATCAGTCAACACTCAGGACGCATTCTCGAAATCGCGGTTAACCCTGGAGAAGTCGTGAATGCAGGAACGAGGTTAGCGACCATTGATGAGGAGAATAGCACAAGCAAGTTGGTAGGTGTCACCTATTTTCCGATAAAAGAAGGTAAAAAATTTAAAACAGGCATGAAAGTGCAAATTACACCCGAAACTGTAAAACGCGAACGCTTTGGTGGAATTGTTGGCACTGTCACGAGTGTTTCACCTTTTCCCATCACTAAAGAAGCAGCGATGAATTTAATCGGCAATCCCGAAATAGTAGCGGGTTTGGTATCTAATAAACAAGAGGGTGTAATGCAAGTATTCTCTGAACTAGAACCTGATTCTACAACTTTCAGCGGTTATAAGTGGTCTTCTTCCACGGGACCACAATTGAAAATTTCTCCTGGAACTACAACTATTGTTAGAGTCAAAGTGGAAGAACGCGCTCCTATCACCTATGTTTTACCTATTTTGAGGTCTTTCAGTGGTATCTTCTAATTCAATGTCAGTAACGTTTATTAATCCTCTACCGGATCTGCAAAAACTGCTGCCAAATCGAGGTAAAAGGGTAAAGACTCCCACGCTTTTGCAAATGGAAGCGGTAGAGTGTGGTGCTGCTGCTTTGGGGATTATTTTGGGTTACTACCGTCTGTTTGTCCCATTAGCAGAACTGCGTCGCGAATGCGGTGTTTCCCGTGATGGTAGTAAGGCGTCGAATATACTAAAAGCTGCCAGAAATTACGGACTTCAAGCTAAAGGTTTTAAGAAGGAATTGGAACAACTTAAAAACTTGTCTCCTCCTTATATTGTGTTTTGGAATTTCAATCATTTCTTAGTAGTGGAGGGATTTAGTAAAGAACGGGTTTATCTTAATGACCCCGCCAGTGGACCGCGTACTGTTTCGCAACAGGAATTTGACGAGGGATATACCGGCGTCGTGCTGGTGATGGAACCGGGACCGGAGTTTAAAAAATGCGATCGCATCCCCAGCAAGTTCTTTTCCTTATGGCAACGGTTGCAAGGCAGTCTTGGTGCTTTATTTTATTGTGTAGTTGCGGGATTTCTCTTAACCGTTGTCGGGTTGGCAGTGCCGATATTTAGCCAGATATTCGTAGACGATATTCTAGTAGAGCAACGACAGGATTGGTTGCGTCCGCTGCTTTTGGCGATGGCGATCGCATCCCTCCTACAAGGGTGGTTAACGCTACTGCGGTTGCGCTACCTGCGCCGTCTGAAAATTAAGTTGTCTGTGGGAATGTCTAGTCGCTTTCTCTGGCACATCCTGCACTTACCTGTCAGTTTTTACGCCCAAAGATTTGCCGGAGAAATTAGCAATCGCACCACTCTCAACGACCAAGTTGCTGAGGTTCTTTCAGGGAAGTTGGCAACTACTGCGATTGATACAGTCCTGGTTATTTTTTATGCTTTGGTCATGTTCCAATATGACTGGATACTGACTGCAATCGCCATCAGTTTTGCTGCCATCAATGTCTTCACTTTACAGTGGATTTCCCGTCAGCGCGTAGACGCCAATCAACGATTAATTCAAGAGTATGGCAAAGCTGCTGGCACGTCTATTGCCGCTCTCCAAAGTATCGAAACTCTCAAAGCATCTGGATTAGAATCAGATTTCTTTTCTCGGTGGTCTGGTTACTACACCAAAGCAATTAATTCCCAACAGGAACTCGGCGTCACAAATCAGATATTTTCTGTATTACCCACCCTGCTATCCGCCATTTCTTCTATGTTGTTATTAGTTGTCGGCGGTTTGCGAGTGATGGATGGACACCTCAGCATCGGAATGCTGATTGCCTTTCAAGGTTTAATGCACAGTTTCCAAGAACCTGTAAACAATCTTGTCAACTTCGGCAGTACTTTACAAGAATTGGAAGGGAATTTAATCCGCCTCGATGATGTGCTGAATAACCCCATAACTGTAGAGGCGGGTTTAACCAGAGAAATTATCAATAACCAATTACCAATTACCAATTACCAATTACTCCAAGGCTATGTTGAATTGCGAAACATCTCATTTGGTTATAGTCGCTTAGAACCACCGCTGATTGAAAACTTTAACCTCTCAATCAAACCCGGACAGCGAGTTGCTTTGGTTGGTGGAAGCGGTTCTGGTAAATCTACCATTGCTAAATTAGTCAGCGGACTATATCAACCTTGGACAGGAGAAATTCTGTTTGATGGTACACCCAGATCGCAAATTCCCCAGGAAATACTCGCTAATTCCGTCGCAATGGTAGAACAAGAAATCCTCTTGTTTGGCGGCAGTATCAGGGACAATTTAACCTTATGGGATGCCACTATACCAGACAAAAATTTGCTCCAAGCTTGCCAGGATGCGGCTATTGCTGATGTAATCCTTTCCATGTCTGGGGGACTGGATGGGGAACTGATAGAAGGTGCTGCTAATTTAAGCGGGGGACAGAGACAACGCTTAGAAATTGCTCGCGCTTTGGTAAACAAACCCTCTATTTTAATTATGGATGAAGCAACCAGTGCCTTAGATGCAGAAACAGAAAAAATTATTGATGAAAATCTGCGGCGACGGGGATGTACTTGCATAATCGTCGCTCACCGCTTAAGCACTATCCGCGACTGCGATGAAATTATTGTTCTCGAAGGCGGAAAGGTAGTGCAACGAGGTACTCACCAACAATTGTGGCAAGTTGAGGGCGTTTATTCGCGCTTAATTCGCACCGAAGGTGAGGCGCTTTAGGTGCGTTAGCGTAGCGTAACGCACCCTACATCTACGTTTTGACCAATTAGCAATTAGCAATTAGCAATTACCAAAACTATGTTACAAGGAAAATTTTACCAAGTTCAAGGTAACGAACCAATACTGTTAAATGACCCCGATTTGGTTTGGGTGATTCAGTCTGGAACGATGGCGTTGTTTGCTGTCACTATTAAAGATGGTGTTGTGGCAGGAACTCGCCGTTATCTATGCAGTATTGGTCGGGGGGAAGCGCTGTTTGGCACTGCTGCTAGTTCTTCTGATTCCCACCGTCAGATTTTGGCAGTACCGTTAGGTGAAACAGAATTGTTGCAACTAGACCGGGAATGTTTTAGAGATCTGATAGCGAATGCTGATGTTGATGCGATCTCATGGATAGAAAATTGGCTGGAACGCCTTACTACTGCATCCCACATTCCTACACCCGCAATTGAGGTAAAAGCAGAAGGAAAAGCACATTTCTCCCTCAACAAGAGTCAGACTTTCCAACCCGAAGCAGGTGTATCTTGTTGGGTACAGGTAACTCAAGGAACTGTTAGTTTTTTGGGGTTTGAGGAAATTCCCCTCACAAGTACAACTCACCCTTTCCCCCTCACCGATAAAATGTGGTTGTCAGCGATGGAAGGCGTACAACTTGCTACTAAAACTACAAGAGAAATTCGCAATTCCGATACCATTCTCACCGGACTTTCCCAACTTCACAATCAACTGCTACACTGCTTTCAGCTTTTAGATGAGCGGGAAGCGCAGTCAGAATTGCAACGGTTGCACGCGAGCCAACATCTCAACCGTCAAGTCAGCACAGAAGCTATCAGCGAACTCGCATCAACTTTGAGCCACAAAGATGAAAACTTTTTCCTCGAAGGGACGCCTTTATTAATAGCTGCGGGTGCGGTAGGAAGGGCAATAGGAGTAAAAATTCGTCCCCCAGCTCGTTCTGAGAATCTCCAGCGAGTAAAAGAGCCTTTGGAAGCAATTGTCCGAGCTTCGCGCATCCGGATGCGGCGGGTGCTGTTGCAAGGACGCTGGTGGGAAAAAGATTGCGGTTGTTTAGTAGCTTATAGGCGTTTGCAGCCGGATGAGGTACACCTGAGTTTGTGTAGCGGCACCGTTAACGGTGCCGCTACACAAACTCAGCCAAAAGGCTTTACTTCACTCGCTGACAATCCCCTATATACGCAGCAGGATAATCGACCAATAGCGCTGCTATCAGCTACACAAACGAAACCAAAAGGCTTTACTTCACTCGCTGACAATCCCCTATATACGCAGCAGGATAATCGACCAATAGCGCTGCTATTAGTTTCTACCAATCGCTATGAAATGTTTGACCCCGTCGAGCAAATCCGCATTCCAGTAGATCAGCGCATAGCTGCAACAGTATCTCCCATTGCTTATATGTTTTATCGATCTTTACCCGATAAAGCACTTCAAGCTTTTGATCTGCTCCAATTTGCCTTCAAAGGACGCGAGAAAGATTTAATTTTAATTATCTTTACTGGCATTCTAGTAACATTATTGGGAATGCTCGCTCCCCAAGCCACTGCGATTATTATGGATAGCGCAATTCCAGATAGCGACAGGGGATTGTTACTACAAATTGGCTTAGGATTGTTGGTTGCGGCGGGAGCAACTGGTTTATTTCAGTTAACTCAGGGACTGTCTTTATTGCGACTAGAAACTGCATCTGACGCTTCCACTCAAGCCGCTGTGTGGGACAGATTGCTTAACTTACCTGTATCGTTTTTTCGTCAGTATACCACCGGCGACCTTCAGTCCCGCGTCTCTTCAATTAGTACGATTCGTCGCCAACTCGGCGGCAGAACTCTGATAAATCTAATTACCAGTTTGTTCGCGCTATTTTATTTGGGTCAATTATTTTACTACAACTTCAAATTAGCCTTAGTTGTGCTTGCTGTCGCTGTAGTTACGATCGCATTTACTACAGTCTCCGGTACTATCTTGTTGCGTAAAGTCCGTCCGCAGCTGGAATTGCAGGGAAATATTTTTGGACTAACGGTGCAACTGATCAATGGTATTTCTAAACTGCACATCGCTGGCGCACAGGAACGTGCCTTTGCTTGTTGGAGTAAAAACTACAGTCGGCAAATCAAACTCGAACTCAGTACCCAACAAGTGGAAGATGCTGTTGAAGTTTTCAATACAGTAATGCCCACCTTGACAAATGGCATACTTTTTTGGCTTACCATCAGCTTGTTGCAAGAGGCACAAACTTCTGGAACTATTGGACTATCTTTGGGTACTTTCCTAGCTTTTAATACAGCCAGCGGTAACTTTATTAACGGAGCTACAAACCTCAGCAATACAGTTACAGAAGTTTTGCAAGTCATCCCCCAATGGAAACGCACCCAGCCAATTTTGGCAGCTATACCGGAAGTAAATTTAAGCAAAGCCGATCCGGGTCAGTTAATGGGTAAAATTGTGGTCGATCGGATTAGATTTCGCTACCTGTGCGATCGCCCGTTGACGTTGGATAATGTTAGCCTATACGCCAACCCTGGAGAATTTATTGCTCTGGTTGGCAGTTCTGGAAGCGGTAAATCAACTTTATTTCGCTTGCTGCTGGGGTTTGATATTGCGGAAGCAGGTAGCATTTATTACGACGGTCAAGACCTCTCTGACTTAGATGTGGATGCAGTGCGCCGACAGATGGGTGTAGTGTTGCAAAATGGTCAGCTACAATCGGCATCGATTTTTGAGAATATTGCTGGCAACGCACAGATTAGCTTAGATGAAGCCTGGGAAGCGGCGCGAATGGCGGGATTTGCTCATGATATTGCCGCGATGCCAATGGAAATGCACACGGTGATTAGTGAGGGGGGTGGCAATCTTTCTGGAGGACAACGCCAGCGACTTTTGATTGCGCGTGCTTTGGCATTGAAACCGCGAATTTTGTTGTTTGATGAAGCTACGAGTGCTTTAGATAACAAAACTCAGGCGATTGTCAGTGAAAGTATGGAGAAACTGCAAGTGACTCGAATTGCGATCGCTCACCGACTCAGCACCATCCGCAACGCCAATCGCATCTACGTCCTCCAAGCGGGGCGGATTGTGCAACAGGGAAGTTTTGAGGAATTAGCTGCCGTTGAGGGGCTATTTGCTCAGTTAATGGCGAGGCAAATGGCTTAGCTTACAGCGGCTTGCAGCCGAGTGAAGTACAGCGAAATCGCGAAGGTTTGTGTAGCGGCACTCTTAAGGGTGCCGCTACACAAACGAAGCGCCAAAAGGCTGTACCTCACTGACTTGCAATCCGCTGTAACCGAGCAATTAAGGCGCCATCGGGGTTGTCCGGTTCCTGGATCTGTCAATCGGGCAGGAGATTGGGAAAATCAGGGGTTCGACACCCCTGATTTTCCCAAGGGCGTACCATCCCCACCGCACAGGCGGATGGGGAATTCCGCCGGACAGGTTAAATTTTTAGCTAGCCTTGAGTGAGTTTTGGCTTACCTGACTCAACCGCCCAGACCGCCATACATGTTTCATTGTTGCTGGGACGCAATACTGTATCAACAGCCCACCATTGTGCTGTAACTCGTTCGGAAGTGACATCAATAATCACGTAACCATGACTGTCAAAGTCACACCAGCGCATGTGAGGGAAAGCCTTCATGACCTCTTGCTCAATGGGAATAGACTGTGTGCGCGCTGCCCAACCCATTTTGTCGTCAAGGTTCTGTGAAGTCAAGCTACCAGTCACAAACTCAACAGCGATTGGTTCTTCTGTCTGGTCGAAGGCATCTCGCTTTAGCTCAATCGCTAGCCCGACGTGGACATCACCGCTAAGTACAACAACATTTTTGATCTGATTGTCTCGCCAGTGGTTCAGAAGTAAATCGCGCTCAACAGGATAGCCGTCCCATTGATCGTAATCTGGACCAATACCGTCAACATCGATCAGCTTCAGCTTCAGTAGTGCTTGCTTGATTGTTGGTGGGAAATCTTTACTCCACGTTGTCGCCATTACCGATGGGTTTGCCAATAATTTCCATTGGGCATTCGATGTATCGAACTGTTCCAGCAACCAAGTACGTTGTTCAGCACCCAGAGCAGACCTTGCTGGGTCAAACATTGCTGGCGGTGGTACAGGTTCATCACGACGAGTACGAGTGTCAATCAATATTAAATCGGCTAACCCGCCCAGGGACACTTTACGGAAAACTCTTTGTGGGTCTTGTGGATCGGGTTTGCGTGCTGGTAACCATTCCCAGCGTACTTGGAACGCGATCGCGCGACGGCTAGCCCAATCGCCATCGCGTTCTGGCTTGTGTTCGCTAGCGCCATCACGCCATGCACCATCAGCGAATTCGTGATCGTCGAGGGTCGCAATCAGAGGTAGTGCTGCATGGAGACGTTGTACATCGGGGTCGCGGCGATACTGCGCGTAGCGGCGGCGGTAATCTGCAAGTGTCTTGCACTCGTGAAGCGGGTCAAACGGACGACCGATGTCTGCACCCGGTGTTTGGCTCGCTGGCGGCTTGTTGGAGGCTTCGTAGATGTAATCGCCTAAATGTAGTAGAAAGTCAAGGTCATCCCTTGCTGCAATGCAACTATAGGCGTTAAAAAAGCCAGCGTTGAATTTCGCGCAGGACACCTGAGCGAAACGCAGATGCCCAACACCGTTTGTCGGCAAGGTCTTGGTTCTGCCGACGGGTGATGTTTGACCGAGTGCCTCAAACTGGTAAAAGTATCTGCTTGCAGGTGCCAAACCAGTGACATCAACATTAACCGTGTAGTCTGCATCCGCTTGAGCTAAGGCTGTACCAGAAGCAATGATATTGCTCAAGTTTGAATCGCTGGCTATTTTCCAGTTGACTTCTACAGGTTCGGGTGTGGGTGTGGTGACTCGCGTCCAAATCACCACCCGATCTTCGAGTGGATCTCCACTGGCTACGCCATGCACAAAAACGTTATCTGTCATCTTTTCCTCTGACAAAGGTTGATCGCATTTTACCGACAAACAGTTTACCATCGATACCGCTGTTCGAGATTGATGCCGATAACGACTGCCAGGTTGCGATCGAAATTTGTTTTGTTATATTCCCACTGCATTCCTTTGACTCCTTCACTCATCCGCCTGCCTCTTGGTATCTGAGTTACACCACCATAACCGCTCTTTACAGGCGATGGCATTGATTGTCAGAAATGTTACTCCCTTCCCGCCGGAAGAATTTGTATTGAATGAACCGCGAAGACGCGAAGAACACGAAGGAAGAGAAAAGAAGAAGTACATAATCTTCTAGCGGGATGGGAGTAATGAGTGTAGGATCGATTTAGTCGCTAAAACTAGGAGCGGATCAGCTCAGGGTATTCTGTCACTACTTCACGCCAAAACCAACTGAGGAAAAACAATGACGACGCTGCTAATTCAAAGCATGAGCGTCCCACTGAGGGTCAATCTCCCTGCTATCAAATCGATGACTGTTGAACAGTTCTACGAATTCTGTCTAGCCAATCGCGATTTGAGAATTGAGCGTACTGCCAGTGGGGAAGTTATCATTATGTCACCAGCCTTTTCAGATACAGGTAATCGAAACATTAAAATTTCTCAACAACTTGCGAACTGGGCAGAACAAGATGGCACAGGTGAAACGTTTGACTCCAGTGCAGGCTTTACTTTGCCGAATGGGGCAACTCGTTCTCCGGATGCTTCCTGGATTAAACTAGAGCGCTGGAATGCCTTAACTGAAGAACAAAAAGCCTCATTTGCACCGATTTGTCCAGACTTTGTAATTGAATTACGGTCTTCTAGCGATACCCTCAGTGGCTTGCAAAACAAAATGCAGGAATATATTGACAACGGTGCATCACTAGGCTTATTAATCGATCGCAAAAACCGAAAAGTTTACATCTACCGCCCCGAGCGAGAACCTGAAATCTTAGATAATCCCGAGACAGTGAGCTGCGAACCAGAGCTACCAGGATTTGTCTTGCGGATGGCAAAAATTTGGTGATTAATATCATGTCCAGTAGCAACGGTTGTGTAACTGCTAATAGCTAATCGCTAATGGCTCAATCAGGAAAAATCCTATATTAGCAATTAGCAATTAGCAATTAGCCGGACATTTTATTTCCTTTTTGCTGGCTTTGTTTTCGTTATAAAACCTGTGACAAAGTGGTATCAGGTATTTTTTACGAACCCTTACAAAAATTCATTTTTTAACTCAAGTTGCTAGTTATCTCTCTGGGAGCGGCTAATGGCTAATGGCTAATGGCGAGATTGGTAAAAATCCTATATTAGCAAGCTTGCAAGCTTGCAAGCTTGCAACGCCAAAGTTTATAACTAGCAACTTGCGTTTTTTTAGCAAAAAAGCAAGCTCAACAATTCGGTTCAAATTGATTAGAACCTGCGAGCTTTAGTGCTGGACTTGCTGCCGGAGCATGGGCGATCGCTCTGTTTCCCCAGAACTAACCCAGGACTTACGCACCCGGAGCCAAAAACCCACTGCGTCAATCTCGCGAGTCGAAACCCACGATTTTTTGGATCGCCCTTTGTTTTTTTGCGTAAGTCCTGTAACCTTGAGTACCACCTCGTGCGGGATGCGATCGCATGTCGGAGAGTGCCCTAGCGGTTTCCTTTCTGCCGCACCCGGACACCAATCCTTGCCAGTCTTTCTCTGCCACAAACAGTGGTAAAATTTTCCTACGCGTTTCACCTTACAGCTAGCGCCCTGAAAACGCTGAACCCACAGAAATAGGAGCAAAAAAATATGGGGCTTTTTGACCAAATTATGAATGCGGTGAACGATCCCAACCTGCAAGCGAATGCAGGTCAACTTGCTGGTATTTTCGGCACGATGCAGCAACTGGGTAATAATCAAGGAGCAGATGCTTCAACCATGCAATCTGCTATGTCAGTTGTGGGTGGTTTTGTTCGTTCCGCACTACAGGAAAAACAAGCAGAAGGCGGTAACGATGCAGTGCAAAACTTGGTGAATCAATTTGGCGGTACTTCCCCAAATATCGCCGCCGTGACTGCGTTATTTGGCTCGCAATTACAACCTATCATTGAAGCAGTTGCCCAAAGGACGGGATTAGACCCCAATACAATCCAACAAATGCTGCCTACTTTAGTACCTCTGGTGCTGAATTTCCTCAAAACAGGTGCCCCGACTCAAGATCAAGCCGGTGCAAATCCGGTACTAAATTCTTTCTTAGATGCAGACGGTGATGGCGATGTTGATATCGCCGATGCCATGCGGATGGCTGGTGGTTTTCTAGGTCAATAGACTTCTCCAAAATATTAAGATCAAACCCATATTCCGCAGGTTCCTTCGGAACCTGCGGAATATGGGATCAAAGACAGGCGAGACGCCTATGCCACAAAACAAATTTTCTTGTGGGGTGGGCGGATCGCCCGCCAGTAGTTGGGAAAATTGCTTGTGGGGTGGGCGGATCGCCCGCCAGCGCCTATCCCACAAAACAAATTTTCTTGTGGGGTGGGCGGATCGCCCGCCAGTAGTTGGGAAAATTGCTTGTGGGGTGGGCGGATCGCCCGCCAGCGCCTATGCCACAAAACAAATTTTCTTGTGGGGTGGGCGGATCGCCCGCCAGTAGTTGGGAAAATTGCTTGTGGGGTGGGCGGATCGCCCGCCAGCTGTTGGGAAAAAAAATTACAGATCTACACCTAAAAATAACGGGAGCGTGGTAGCCCCGTCAATTCATTGCGGGGCCCAAACGCGACACGAGCAGATTTATCTGCCGTCAATATTAAGCTTAATTAATGTTGACTTTTGACTTGACAAGATTGTGTAGAATTTAAGAATAGATTAATTAGGGAGGTAATAGTAATTGGCTAAAAGTAAGAGATCAACATTCGTGACAGAACTGCCATTAATCGTAGATAGCTTGCAAGAAAAGCAGCTATCTCGTTTTCAAGCAGCACGACAACTATACAATGCCTGCCTCAACGAAGCAATGGCAAGAATGAACCTGGTACGTAACTGTGAAACTTACCAATTAGCCAAACAAATAGATCGCCAGTCAAAAAAAGCAAGAAGCGACGCCTTCACCGCCGCGCGCCGAGCTTGTAAATATTCCGATTACGACATCCAATCCTATGCCACAATCGTTAGCAACCGTTCCAAATGGATAGCTCAACTAATTGACTCCAACACCCAACAAGCCTTAGCCACCAGAGCCTTTAGATCCAGCGAAAAAGTCTTGTTTAACAGAGCTAAGAATGTCCGCTATAAAGTACCGACTAGATTTAGAAGCATTGAAGGCAAAACTAACAAGCAAGGCGTCAGGTGGAAAGATAACCAGTTAGTTTGGGGTAAGTCAAAACTGTTGCCGATAATCGACGAGGATAACCCTGTAATTCAACACGGTTTAAATTCCCCAATTAAATACGTTCGCCTGTTGTGGCGAGAGTTAAATGGCAAACGACGTTGGTACGTTCAACTAATTAACGCTGGATTGCCATACCAGAAAGAAAAAAACTATGTGGCTGATGGAGTCATTGGTTTAGATTTGAATATTTCCAATATTGCCTTCGTTGGAGATAGCAAAGCTGGACTAATCCCATTCGCGGAGCAAGTACCAACTTACGAACGGGAAATCAAAGCTTTACAGCGTCAAATGCAACGCTCACAACGTTGCTCAAACCCTCGGAACTATGAAACTGACTTTACGAAGCGTGTAGGACGCAGATCTGTTGTTAAAAAAGGTAAGCACAAAAAAGGTATTCGACAATGGAAAAGGTCTAAAACATATCAAAAGATAGCCAGAAAGAAAAGAGAGCTAGAACGCCGCAAGAGTGCCTATGCCAAATCTCAAAACCGTAAGATTGTTAACGATATTTTGAGGCACGGTAAACATATCAAAACCGAAAATGTATCGGTAAGATCGTGGCAGAAACGATACGGTAAGGCAATTTCTGCTAAATCTCCTGGTTTTGTCCAATCTGAGTTGGCTCGCAAGGCTGAAAGTGCCGGGGGTCAATTGATTAAGTTTTCTACCCAAAAAACGGCACTGTCGCAAACTCATTTGACAGGTGAACGCATCAAGAAAAAACTGTCGGAGCGCGTTCATTTTGACCAAATGGGTTTTGCGATGCATCGCGATCTATGGAGTGCTTATTTGGGTAGATTCGTTAATGAGGAAGATGTCCTTCTATTGCATCTCGCTGTCGAGCAGTGGGAAAGGTCGGAGCCTTACTTGCACGAGGCAAGGAAGGATTTTCAAACAAACCGCGAACAATTAGGCGAGTCCTCTCATTTGGCAGTCTCATTCTCCCTTGGAGTGGTCAAGGGCGGAGTCAGGAAATGTTAACCAGATAGCTATTAAAGGGCGAAAAGTTAACCTTAATTCCTGGCCCCAATCCCCGTCTCTTTAGAGCGGGGAGTGGCTCAATCTAAATCCGGTTTCTAGTCTGTGGTGGTGGCGATCGCTTGTGATAAAGTCTGCAATAACTCCTGTGTTGTGTAAGGTTTCAACAAAAACGCCTTTGCACCCAACGCCATCAACTGTTGACAGTTAGCAGACAAACCGCTGCTAGCAATAATTTTTACCTCTGGATTCAGCGATCGCAGGATACGAATCGCAGTTAATCCATCCATGTTCGGCATCATCATATCCATCAACACTACGCTGATTTCTGCGCTATGTGTGGCGTAGAGAGCGATCGCTTCAATCCCATCACCTGCTACAAGTGTTTTGTAATTATGTTCCTCCAGCGATGCTGTAGTAATTTGTCGCACAGCTGATTCGTCATCAACAATCAAAATCAATTCGCCGTTACCTCTAAATAGTTCTGTCTCTGTTGTTACCTCGGTTGCCGTTCCCGCTGCTGCTGGCAAGTACACCTGAAATTGAGTACCTTTGCCTACATCACTTAACACCTGTAAAAACCCACCGTGGTTCTTAACGATACCTAAAACTGTTGACAGCCCCAGTCCAGTACCTTTCCCAACTTCTTTTGTGGTGAAAAAGGGGTCAAAAATCCGATCGATGATTTCTGGGGGAATACCTATGCCTGTATCGGCAATGGTGATAACGATGTAATTTCCTACATGGGCGTCTAAGTTCATCCCGGCATAGGTTTGATCGATGAAGCGATTTTCGGCGCAGATGCTGAGCATACCACCATTGGGCATGGCGTCACGAGCATTGACTACGATGTTGATCAAAATCTGATGCAGTTGAGTGGGGTCGGCTTTCACCGACCAGAGAGAGTTTGCCGGAATTTCAGTGCGGATTTTAATCGATTTAGGAAAAGTCTGTTGGGCAATTTTTGCTACTTCTTTAAGCAAATGTCCGACTTGCAAGACGATGTGTTTTCCTTCTGTACCACGGGCAAAGGTAAGAATTTGTTTAACCAAATCGACTCCGCGCTTGGTACTATCTTCTAAGGTGTTTAAGAGTTCCTGAGTTTGCCGATCGATATCGTTGAATTTTAACGGTAGTAATTGAGAAATCATTAAGATAGGGGTGAAGACGTTGTTAAGGTCGTGGGCGATACCACTTGCTAGAGTTCCTAAGCTTTCCAGCCTTTGGGCACGGTAAAATTGCCGCTCCAGTTGTTTCTTTTCTGTAATGTCGCTGCTGACTACTAGAATCGATTTGGGTTGCCCGGATTCATCGCGCACCAGCGTCCAGCGACTGGCAACAATGATTTTTTTGCCAGTTTTGGTGACTTTCTCTAACTCCCCTTGCCAAGACCCTTTTTCGAGAGTGTCATTTACGGCTACCTCAAATTCAGAGGAAAGGTCTTTGTATACAAGTTCGGAAATTTTTTTCCCTACAGCTTCTGCTGCGGTCCAGCCATATAAGCGTTCAGACCCTTGGCTCCAAAATATCACCCGGTTGTCTAAATCTCGGACACTAATTGCATCGGTAGCTATATCAATTAAAGCAGCTTGTTCGGCGATTTTCTGTTCGGCAAGTTGGCGATCGCTAATATCCCGTCCTTCAGGAATTAGCATTACGACTTTCCCACCTTCATCAAAAACTGGCTTGAGGGAAAAGTCTACAAAAGCTAATGTACCATCAACCCAGATATGTTTGGATTCAAAACGCACGAACTCACCGCTGGCTGCACTGACGATCGCCTCCTGCAATTGCTTTTGTTGTTGGGGAAAATGTGTCCACCACGGTGTTTCCCAGAAAGGTTTTCCCATCACATCTGCAAGATCGGCTGCAATGACATCTAGAGCTGTTTGATTAGCTGCGACTACAATCCCCTCAGTGGTCAGGAGTCCCATAAATTGGAAAGTACTATTGAAAATAGCGCGAAATTTCTGCTCGCTTTGCTTTAAATCCTCTTCAGCTTGTTTGCGTTCGCGCAGCGCGGCTTGCCGTTCGCTAATATCTGTGACAAACCCTTCTAGGCAAAGTAGTTCGTCGTTTTCTGCATAGATACCCCGTCCCCGTTCCCAGACCCATTTCTGCATACCGGATTTGGTGATAATGCGATAGATACATTCATAGGGTTTCTGGCTTTCAACTGCTTGCTGAACCATCTCCCAGATCGGATCGCGATCCTCTGGATGAATTTCCTGCCCGCAAGAAATGGTGCGTTCCACCAGATATTCTTCCTGGCGATTTCCGGTCACGGCAAACACCCCCTCACTAATAAATTCAGGGGTATAGTCCAAATCGTTGGCAACGCGATAGACATAACCAGGTAGATTGCTAATCAGAGTCGATAGCCGATGTTCGCTCTCTCGGAGAGCTGCTTCGGCTTGTTTGCGTTCGCGCAGCGCGGCTTGCCTTTCGCTAATATCCTTGACCATAACAAAATAGGCAGATTTTCCTGACCAAGTAATCCGATGGCAGGTAATTTCAACATCGATAATCGCACCATCCCGCTTGCAATGTCGCGATTCTCCTCGATAAGCAAAGTCGTCATCAGTTAAGAAAATCTCGCTAATTGTTGCCTGAAAAGCCGGAATATCTTCCGTTGGTCGAATATCGGCAATGGTCATAGCCAGAAATTCTGCTTCGGAATAGCCATAGTGAGCGATCGCCGCCTGATTCACAGCTAAAAAAGCCAGAGTTTCTGGATGGAAAACCCACATCGGATTAGGATTGTTTTCAAATAACAGCCGATACTGTGCCTCAGACTCTGCCAGATTTTGCTCAGCTTGTTGGCGTTCTGCTTCCAGCCGCTTTCTCTCGCTAATATCGACCATAATTGAGCGGCTCATTAGGTAGTTCCCGGCTGCGTCTTTAATGGCGATTGCACTCACGCTGGCAGGAAAAATAGAGCCGTCTTTGCGAACAATTTGGAACTCCAGATCTCGCACCCAGCCTCGCTGTTTGAACAGGGGAAAATTTTCTTGGAAGGTTTGTAAGCTTTCAGCCGTAAGTATATCAGGAAACTTGATCTTACCAATGACTTCATCTCGCGTATACCCCAGCATCTGGAGTTCGGTATCGTTGATGCGGACAAAAACCCCATCTTTATCGATGGAGTGATAGCCACAGGGGGCATGGTCATAGAGTAGTTGCAACGCATTTGCCATTTCCTGGAGTTGAATTTCCGCTTGCTGGCGCTGGGTAATATCTTCGTTGACACTCCCCGCAATAAATTGACGGGGATTCTTGCGTCTACAGATACTCTCCACTAGGGAGAATATCTTTCATCAAGTTCGGGGTTGTGCCAAGCAACCCATTCTCTAGACCGGATGAAACCATTACAGCAGCATCTCTCTTTAGGTCTAAAGAACATGAGAAACCATCCCACCCGGCTAGATTTCTCGAAGCATTTAAATCGGCGTTGTGGTAGTGACCATTAGGACAGTTAAAGTCGTGTTTTTTTCGGTCTCCAATGGTTCCGCAGGTTGAGCAAGATTTGCTAGTGTATGGAGCCGGACGCTTGATTAGCTTTAACCCTTTGAGAGCTAACTTATAATCTAGTTTCTGCTCCAAAGAGTAGTACGCCCAAGAATGCCTTGATTCACCACTATCAGCACGATTCTTTTTCCTCTGCTTCATGGTATCTCGACAACCTTCCAAGTCTTCAATCACCACATCAGCATTGAGATATTCCGCCAATCTAACAATCCTTCTGCTAATGGTGTGATTAACGGCATCCATCCATCTACGCTCTCTTCTGTCCCACTTTTTCAGAGCGCGAAATTTCTTGGCAGACTGCAAAGAATGACGACGCTTTTGGAAGTGACGACGACGATGTTTTACCTCTTTGCCGTTAAAGAACTTGCCAAACCCTTTGGCGGTTGCTACCACTGCTAGATTGTTCTGCCCTCTATCACAACCAATTCTGGTCGTCGCCGGAACTTCTGGAACTTCCAAAGTAATCGAGATATAGGCATACCACTTATTTCGATGAAAGATTATTTTCGCAGAACCTTTATCAATCAAGGTATCACCTTTGCATAACCTATCTAAGATTGGTTGCCAATGCTTTGATGCTACTTCTACGGGGACTCGCTTCGTTCCTTTGATGGTGGGAAAACTTAAGCTATAAGTTTCACCAACTTTATGGATTGACCAGTTCTGTTTATTGATCTCTGGGGGCAGGGATTTGTATTGTTTTACTTTCTTGCCAACTCCAGATGTGGTGTGCCGAATTGTCTGATTTGCTAGGGCAGACATGAGTGAAGTTTCTACCTTGGCTGTGGTTAACTTTCTTCTTTCTGTCAGAGGGATAGTTAACAGCCAATTAGCTAAACGAGTATTTGACTCGGTCATCTCACCAAACATCTTTGCTTTGGCTTGATTGAGAGCGGAAAACTTTAGTTTTAGCGTGATAGTTACTTGACCCATGCGATTATTTTAGCACTTGTTACTAAACTGGGTAAAGACGGCGAATAAATAAGCCCTTGTCGCATTTCATCCACCGGATAAATCACGGTGGATGAAATGCTCCCGTGCTATTTTAGGTAATGCCCATCAGCGATTCGATGGCGCCATCGGTTGTCCTTTCGGGAATCAGACGGGAAAGGAAGTATTTGTCACCGATGCGGTACTCTACCCGCGTTATCTCTCCTGTGGCGAAAGCTTGATAGCAGGCAGATTCAAAGATATCGCAAACCTCAGTCGGAAGTCCCAACTCCCGTCCCGTTTTACCCAAAAATTGCTCTGGTGGAATGCCAGATTCTTGCCTTACTCTGGCATTGATGTAAATGTGGCGCAGGTGGCGATCGAGCCGAAAAATAATATCTGGGGAGTTCTCCACCAAAGTTGAAAATTGCCGTTCCCGATGGGGTAACTCTAACTCTAATTGCTGGCGAGCGCTTAGATCCTCAGCCATTTCTAAGGGAGCGATCGCTTGTAGCAATTTCGACTCGGTGACTAAACCCACCAATTGCCCCGACTCATCTACCACAGGCAAGTGTCGAATCCGATGCTGACGCATTAAAGATAAAGCAGTCAGGGCATTTTGAGTTTCAGAAAGGGCGAGCGTCACAACTGGTTGCGTCATCACCTGAGAAATTTCTGTCCTGGATAAATCCATGCCAGAAGCAATCAGCCGCACTACATCTCGCTCTGTGAATATTCCTAATAATTGTCTATTTTCAACCACTAATGCACAACTACTTGGTGCTTGACTGGGCAAGTTCAATTCAGAGGAAAAATCTTGTTCTGATAAGCTCAAATCAGTGCCCCTTCCCTGGCTCATCCAAAGAATTACATTTTTCACCAATGTATTTTTTTTGACAGTCAAAGCAGAGGAGATCGTTACCTGCTCCAGAGTCGGTAAATCCATAGGATCGGGGATATGCATAATTCCTTACTGAAGCTAGCTACAGGTTAAGATTTCAGCTTAAAAGCAGATATAACACACTTTGACTTTTTGTTGCGACATCAAACCGTTGTATCCTATGATACTAGATGTTCCATCGCCTAAAAGCAGTAGTAGCAAGGGGTGCAATATCTGGGTCAAAACCTCCCACTTGATTGGTGCGAATTATCCAAAGCGAACCGCCATTTTTTAATAAAATTGTGGCAATTTCATCCTGTGCCTGACGCGGCATTATCGTGCGCCAAGTTGTAATCGCTTTGATCAAGGTTAAGATTAAACTATCTGGTTGGCGAGTTCCTGCCAATTCAGCGGTACTGTAATACCAATCCGAACGCACGGTTCGCCAGGGAATCAAGTTTTTTTCCAGGGATCGCCCCAATTCTACTAATTTCTGAAACCGCAATGTTTGCGGTTCATTAGGATGGCGCTGCAACCAATCTTGAATTTGGGAATTTGAGGCAATATCTGCTTGAATCTGCTTAATCGTCGCGTAAAGTGCAAAGTTTGAGTCTTGTACGCAAGAAGTCGCAGGCGTCACAATTGCTGCACCCGTTCCATCCCCGATGCGGTAACGTGCCATCATGATATCCAATTGGCGGGTAAATTCACCCAGGGGGGATAATTTAATGCCATCAAAATTGTAATCCTCAGTCACCGCATCGAGTTTGACGATAATATCACAAACAGGTCTAGTTCCTAGCCACCCTCGCCATAAATCTCCCATGTAACTAGACCATTTAATTGACCCTGCTATAATTCCATCCGGGTTATGGGCGTAGACTTGTTGATATTCGATATCAAAGCGTAACTCATTGGTGAAGCGATCGCGCACTACACGGGCAATTCCATAACTAAAATGCCCCGTCACCATCCCCAGGGGTGTGGGTTCTGCTTTTTTCCCGCCTATTCCCCCAAAAGTATGAATAACAATTGCCCGATCTCCCTCGCGCCACTTACCTACTGCTTCGGTTTTCTTTTGAGCAACTGGGTCAAGTAAAACGGTTTTTGCCGTTCCTTTTTCTCTGGCGACATTTTTCCAAATTTTATGCTTAATATAATACTTTCCCGCTGGCAATCCCAACCGCACTTCATCGGGTTTCAGTCGCAAAATGGCGCGGGGTTCAATCGCTTGCACGACAAAAATGCCATCCGCACCTTTGGCGCCATAAATATACCAACCTTGCGAATTGAGGGGAGATGATTCTATTTTTATATTCGTCGATCTGGGAATACCATCTCGGTCAGCTGGTACTTGAGGAATGCGAATTGTTTCTGGGATATCGTCGAATTGTTTTGAGCTTTTATTATAGTGACGAACTAGGAAGCGATCGCTATCTTTTTTTTTCCTTTTAATAATAGTCACTAAACCATAAAATCTTGCGGTGACTTGCACTGGTTCTCGGTCAATTACCAAGGAAACCTTTTCGCCGCTATCCCTAGATACAACCGCTGGATTTTTGAGCATGACTATAACATCATCCTGCCCTCTTGCACCCGCCAAAGATTCTAACGGGTCAACTTTTTTCCAGTTATTCAATCTTTCTGGATGAAGCTGTCCCGATTTTTGACTCTTTTTAGTTTCTTGAGTGAAGCGAACATCCAGCGTCACGCTTTGGACATATTCTTGCACCTCTTTTTTGTCACTCCATTTCAAATTTACAGTCTTTCCGACTAAATTATCATGGAAACGATCGGTCTTTTGAACTTCAAATAATATAGTTTTATCCTGTATTTCTCTTAATTCTTTCGCTGGCAATATCAACCTTCCCGTCCACACTCCCACGGGTTGATAGAGGCTTGATGAAATTGTTTGTTCTAACGGGTAATAACTTGTTTTATAAAAAGTATCTTCGCTATAAATTTCGTAATTTGATATTCTTGAAATCTGATAATTCTTGCTGTTTTTATAAGTTAAAAATAACCCTAAAAATATAACAATGATAATTATAATTATAAAAAAAAATAATGGTATTCATGTTAATTAATTGCTTTAAGAATCGAATAATTTTTTCTACATAACAGAACTGAATATGGGCGCACAGGTGTGCGCCCCTAGGGGATTAAAATGCTTGAGGGCCTGCCCAAGCATAACGCATAGTGCGCCCGAAGACCACGGGTTGATCTTCAACGGCGGCGACGGTTTGACCGTTCATGCCAACTGCCCACAACGGCATCTTTTCATCGCCTAATTCGCCAGCGCGGAAGATGACCTGATTGGGATTGGCTTTACTCCAACCCAACAAGGTAGCGTTGCTATACCCGACATTTTCGCCTGGGGCGATAGTCGTGGCGCGGTTTGATTGACGTTCCCAAATCACCGCGTAGTCGGAAGCATCCGAGGCGCTCAAACCGCCTTCAAACTGGCGTGCTAGCAAGCGATCGCCCCCTGCCGACCAAGAAACCGGGACTAAAACCGAAATCACCCCCGGCATATCAGCAGCTTCGTTCGGTTTGGGTGTATTCGCCAAGGGAGAAGTAGCAGATATCACCCGCAATTCCCCAGTTTGCAGATTTTCCACAAACATGACGCTGCTAACGCGGCTTTCGTACAATTCCGGTTTAACCTGCATCTGAACGCGGGTATAAGCGGCAAACTTGCCATCGGGGGAAATGACCGCCGGGGTGCGATATTGACGGACACCGGACCCCCTGGTCGAGCTAACTTGCTCGTAGGTTTTCATAATCCAATTCCAGGGAATCGGATAGGGACTACCGAGGGGGTCGGTTTCCGATGCTTCTTGTGCTTGAGGGACGGCAGTTCCCCGATGGGGGATTGCCTTCGCTTTTTGCACCCGCTGACCCGATGGCGATCGCGTCTCCACGGACTTTTTCGCCAAAGCAGATGAGTCGCTAACGACCGTACCAGATGCCATCAGCAGCACACCTGCGAACAGGAACGGGTATTTTTGGTTGAGGAACGATCCACGCAGCAACGGTTGTTTAGACATTTAGTAAATCTCTATAAAGGCGTTTGTTGTGGGAGGAGCAACGCCTAACGGTCAGTTGAGCGTCATTATATGTATACCAGGTATGACTGTAAAATGTTCAAAATTCTATAAACTTTTTAATACTGGTAATAGCGAGAGGTAAGAGGAAGCAGGAGGGCGATAAGGACGAGGGAAAGACAAAGATTTTGCTTTTTAGTCGTATTCCGTAAATTAAGGTGGAATTTGTCGCCTGCTAGCTATAAAGAGGAATTGAGTTACCAAGCTTTCCCATCGCTTGGAGTCTCGGAATCTCCTGGTTGCGATTGGCTGCTCGAGTGGCTCTAAAATGCTACGTTGTCTCTATTATTTTTCCGCTCCCCAAGGGCAGCAGACGCATCGAAAAAGCGCCTGTATCGTCGGGGGTTGGATGAAAAGAGGAATTAAGATCCAGGGAAGTGGAGAGCCAAATCGACTGATATGCTGCGATTTTTACTGGTTTTTATCTTCAGATTGCTGCTAGTGGCAGTTGGAGGCGGTTTAGCGGCGCTTGCAGGCGTGGCGATCGCCATCAGATCCCCCAATCCAACCCCAGAAAAGCCCCTGATTGCTCATCTACTGCCATCCCTCGACCCCCCGGTTGCTGGCTCAAATCCCGCTGCTTCGCCTACCCTTGCGACAGAAACAGCAACGCCTGTCGAATCGACATCCCAACTGGGTGAGGCGGAACAAGAGGAACTAGAAGCAGAGTTAAAGCAGTTGCAGGCACAGTTGAAAAAGCTGCCAAATCGTCGCGCCAATCGCCAGAAAATTGCACAATTAAACCAGCAAATCGCAGAAATTGAGCAGCAACTCAATCCCGAACCATCCCCTGTTGCCTCCACCCCCTTCTTTTCTCCAGAGCAAAAGACCGCAACCTTACCCAGCGATGCTTTGTTTGCAGACACATCTGGGGATCTGCGTCCAGAGGCAGGACCAATTTTGGACAAAATCGCCAGCGAATTGAAAAACTACCCCAAAACCACGGTCCGCATTTGGGCGCACACCGACGGGGCAGGACAAGCGAGAAACAACCGCATTTTATCATTTCGGCAAGCCCAAGCGATCGCCCAATATCTATCCAGTGCGTTAGGCGACGGCTACCACTGGCTGGTAGTAGGATACGGCGAAACTCGCCCCCTTGTCCCCAACGATACCCCAGTCAACCTGCAACGCAACCGCCGGATTGAAATTGCGATTGAATAATTAATGGCTAATCGGTAATCGGTAATAGACTTCTCTAAAAACTCTTACCAATTAGCAATTAGCAATTACCAATTACCTATTAGCAATTAGCAATTAGCAATTAGCAATTACCAAACCTGCATGAAAATCGTCTTCTTCGGCACTCCTGAATTCGCCGTACCAACCCTAGAACGCTTACTAGCACATCCCGACTTTGAAGTTTTGGCAGTTGTCACTCAACCGGATAAACGTCGAGGACGGGGTAACCAGATGGTTCCTTCCCCCGTGAAAACTGTTGCATTGGCGCATCCGTTACCCGTTTGGCAACCAACGCGGGTCAAAAAAGATAGCGAAACTCTCGCACAACTGCGGCAAGCTGGGGCAGATGCATTCGTAGTGGTGGCGTATGGGCAAATACTTTCCCAAAAAATTCTGGACATGCCCAAAATCGGATGCATTAACGTCCACGGCTCGATTTTGCCCCCATATCGGGGTGCTGCGCCGATCCAGTGGTGTCTCTACAACGGGGAAACCGAAACCGGCATCACCACAATGCTAATGGATGCCGGAATGGATACCGGACCAATGCTGTTAAAAGCTTATACGCCAATTGGGATATTGGATAACGCCTCGCAACTGGGGCAGACTTTAGCACAGTTGGGGGCAGATTTGTTAGTGGAAACGCTGGTGAAGCTAGAACGCCAAGAGATCGAACCCATACCTCAAGATTCTGCTAAAGCGACTTATGCACCACCGATCAAAAAGCCAGATTACAACATTGATTGGTCCAGGGAAGCGTACGCTATCCACAACCAAGTCAGGGCATTCTTCCCCGATTGTATGGCAACATTTCGCGGCAATCCAATTAAAATTATCGCCACTGCGCCCCTTGGCGCTGATTACTGGAGTCAACTACCGCCAAAATTAAAAGCATTAGAGCAAAATTGGTCGGCAATATCATCTGATTCTGGGCGTCCCGGAGAAGTAGTCAGCATAGCCAAAAACATCGGTCCGATTATTCAAACCGGATCTGGATTGCTGCTATTGCAACAAATACAGCCAGCTGGAAAACGCCCCCAATCTGGATGGGACTTCGCCAATGGAACGCGCTTAGCAATAGGAGAGGTATTTGAAACTGCGAGTTTGCAACAATAAAAGCTGGTGAATCATCGGTGAGAAGTTAAGGTTTTGGTTGGGAATTTTGTCAAAATCAGGACTTACGCAAGACGAGAAAAGAAACAAAGGTGAGACCGTCGATCTCTGGTTCCCTTTCCCAACGATTTTTCGGAGAAACCGGGAAGCGCGTAAGTCCTAAAAATGACCTGCAACTGGTGCAAAAAGGCTCCACCACCCTTGTGCAGATGTTCAACCTTGAAAGATCGCCGCTAAAATACTGATGATAGTGATGACAACTAGCAGTTCAATCAGGGTCATACCTTGATGGCGATCTCTTGCCTGGGTTGAACCTTGTAACTGGAGTTTAGACTAGATTTGAGTGAAAAACACTAGGATTTTTTCAGCCAAAGTTTTTGGCTCAGTAGCTTCTATTGTTTTCCCCTGTTTTTAACAGATTGATATAAATCAATAACAAAAATATCTCCGTCATCGTAAATTCTCTTTCTAGTCTTACCAAGTTCATCTAAATTATCTTGAAAATTAAAACCCTGCCGTACCGTAGTTCTCAACCAAATATGGGCTGTGGGTCTAAGTTGAAATGAAAATTTTTTCTTTTGCAGTCCCCCTTCGTTTTTATAAGAATAGGCGACATATTTAATAGATTTTGAAATCAGATAATCAGCCACCGCTTCACCTCCCTTGAAGAAAGGAATACCAGGTGGAAGGCTTGCTCCTCCAGGCCAATCCACCACAAAGATTTGATTCCGTTTAAAATTAAGTAAAAAAGGTTTTTCAAGTCTTGTTAAAACTGGTTCCGACTCCGGAATTGATTGCTGCATTTGGATATGTCGAGCAATTTCTTGGTCTGAAACCAAAGGCATATTGCTCAGTCCAACTCTGATATTAGCAATCAAACTTGAATACCTTTGCCAGTTAGACTCACCCGATTTAGTATTATCATAACCCCCCATGAGCAAACCAGCTACCAGCATAGCCACAAGCCAAGACTTAGAAGTTTTGGTTTGACTTGTATTTTCAACTACTTTGGGGTTACTCAAAGCGTTGACCATCAGGAAAATTATTGCGGGGTAAATAATAGGAAAGGGATAACGATAGACGCTAATTCTCTCACCTCCTACAGCTAAGGCTACAATGAGCGTCCCCAAACCAGCACTAATGAGAACAGATAAAAATACTTCGCGACCAACAATAGTCCGGGTTCGCGGGAAAATGCAAATCAAGCCAAGCAACAAAAGTGCAATAAAATAAATACTTGCGATCGCAGAGATTGTAATTTGAATGGCTTTGCCAGGGGTTACTTCACTGGAAGGCATCACAAAAGTTCCGTAGACCGAACCATGATAGCCTTTACCCAAGATGGGATAAAATAATGTCCCCGATGATTGGTACATCGATATCATCCAGGGCAAAAGAAACATTACAACTAATGTAGAAGCCATTAAAAATTCGGAGATCGCCGCTTTACGATTTTCCTTAGCACCAATAATGTAAAAAGCATAACTAGAAATAAATAAAAGGCCACAAGCCGGAATAAAAGTAGATTTAAGAGAGCAGATTGCTGCTGTGATAATAGCAATAATACCAGCATTAGATAGGGGAGATGAAACTTTTAGTTTATCCCAATCAAGCGTTGTAAAAATACTTATAAATAGCGCCATCGAAGTCACGCTACTGGTAATGTTTACTTTGGGATAAGGAATAAAAAGAAACAGGAAAAGCAAGAAAACTGCTCTTTTCGCGGTTAACCTTTTTTCTTGTATATAATCCCATAAAATACCTAGAGAAATTATTAAGGCAATTCCCGGGTCAATTATATTAAAATTTACTTCTTTAAGGATGCTGAGAGTAAAGGTTTGTAAAAAAGATTGTCCACCCAAAGCACTTTCTATTCTTCTATTATTAAAAGGGTCTATTCCTATCGAACCAATTTGGAGCATCTTTTCGGGATAAACAAAATACCCCTGGTAGTCATCATGTCCCATAAATCTATAGGCATAAACCCAGCCAGCATACTGCAAAAATATTATTGCTAAAATTACAGCAACCCCAATAATGAATAGCTTGTCTTTTTGAAACTTTTGCCAGGAGATCCGATAATTATTCAACGACTCGGTGACAAAGCTTCTGTTTTTGTAAATATCAACTAACCAAAGCAGGAAACCCAATCCCAAGTAAATTAAAATTGTGATTGGCGAAATCGTCCATGTAACATTTAAAACCCCACCCACGCCTACACTAAAAGCCATACCCCAAGCGGCTTTTTGTCCCCATCCAATCCGATATTTTGGAAAAAGAATACGGTTAACTAACCCACCCCAACCTATGAGGGATAAAAGAATATAGATTCCCCATAAGAAAGCTAGTAAGTATGAACTCATTGCTATAGCACGCTTGTGAATATTCATCGCCATTTCAATCCAAAGATACTACCAAAGATAGGGAGAGATCAGAGGTGGGAGACTGGGCCAAGGTAGATAAGACAGAGAGAGTATTACCAGTCGTTATATGACGTTACTAAACAAAATTTTACATAAGACATCCTTGGTAATTTTACTGTTTGTTTCAGAATAGATTGCATTGGCTACCCTCCTGGGTGAATCTGTTATTTCAGATGGGTAGCCTTGCAGCAATAATATCATGTCAAGTAACCAGGCAATACTCGTTAAACCAGCAATTCGCTCGTTAAAGTCAAAAACCCTTAGCAACCAGAAGCAGGCAACTACAGCAGCTACATTCAACGGCACAAAGATGGGGAAGTTAACTACCAAAACCCGAAAATCTCTTTCCCCTACTTTGGGAAACCATTGGTGCAGTTGAGTTCCTAACCAGTCGTAAGGAACCATCAGCATAGACTGTCCCACGTCGTAGGCTATGTAACGCTTGTAGCGCACCCCCATCACTCCAGCGGTAACATCGTCTCGAGATTTAGCTTGATAGCCTGGGGAAACTTCTTCAGTACCTGTCCACCAGGCATGAGCCATTTTCATCCTGAGGTAGTTATCTATACTGTAGAACTTACCTGTGTTGATTACGCTAATCCACAACAGAGCAATCAGAGCTACTTTTGTAACTGTTTTCATTTTTCCTAAAGCTACTGAATAAAACTCATCGTTTTGTATGCAAAAAACAGAACCATAGGCTAGTTCCGATGGCTAAAGTCAATACCGCTCCCCACACAATAAATGCCCACTTGCGATTGAATGTATACCGAACGTAGTTAAACGGTAGAAGCGCCACTTGATGGCGGTCTTTGAGGAAAAACCTCTGACTTTGAGGCAATTTACTGATGTCTCCACTTACGCACCGTTCGGCGAAGGAACTATTAGACAAATAACTGTTGATCTGACAAACAATGTTAGTCACTCGCTGACCTAAGTGGAATTGAAGATGGCTAGATTCGGGTGGGACAAATAGATCCTGAGCAGACTCCAGAGAGAAAACCAATATAACCGAAGCAATCTGGACAAAAATTGCTACTGTGAGGAGTCCCCGCATTAGCCAGACTGTTAACCCTTTAACAGATAAGAGACGCCCAAGGAAGACAGCTAAAAGGGGAATGAGCAACAAGTGAACCGAGGTGACCTGATACCTTGCCGCCCAAGCAGCACCTCCGTACCAGAAATCCAGCCGACTGGTAGCAACGATATGCAAGCAAAGATTAAAAATCCCGCAGACCAAGTACCACTGTATATCAGGCGAAAGTCTCTTCCAAAGGACAATTCCTAACACCAGACAAGGCAACAGTAACGGGTCATAAATGAAAATACTTTTTGCCGGTGAGAATAGCACCCCCAAAATCCCGACATGGGGTGGATTGTTAAAGGGATAATTAGCAGGAAGTTCAGGCAGATCCGACCACATTGGATCTGCGTACAACTGCTTGATTGCGAAGCTCTGTCCGCTCGTCCAAAAACTTCCGTAGCGGATGTAGGTAAAAACTCGTTCCACCAGAGCCAAAGGCATAAAGCCGACTATCAAGAATCCCAAAACCTTGATAACCTTGAGTTTGTCACGGCTTTGATCAGCCATACAACCCGCTAGAAAGATAGATACGGTGAAAACGTGAATAAAACTGGTAAACCGAATCAGCAAGGCAGCACCCAGCGCTAGTCCACTGATAGCAGCAAAGCGAGGACGCCCGCGCTTCACACAGGCTAAGGCAGCTGCGTAACCGATGGTGACAAAGAGTAACAATTGATTATTTTGCTGCGGCACTTGGGCGTAGTGCAAAACTGTAGTGCCAAGTAACCAGGCAATACTCGTTAAACCAGCAATTCGCTCGTTAAAGTCAAAAACCCTTAGCAACCAGAAGCAGGAAACTACAGCAGCTACATTCAACGGCACAAAGATGGCGAAGTTAACTACCAAACCCCGAAAATCTCTTTCCCCTACTTTGGGAAACCATCGGTGCAGTTGAGTTCCTAACCAGTCGCCAGGTAGCATCAGCATAGACTGTCCCAAGTCAAAGGGTACGTAGCGCCTACCTCCTACGCCGTTAACTACAGAAAAGTACGCAACCCGACTATCCGGTCGATAATCTGGAGAAACTTCTTCCGTACCTGTCCACCAGGCATGAGCCATTTGTAATCTGAGATTTGCATCTGCGTTGATCAAGCCTGTATTGATTGCGCCAATCCACAACAAGGCAATTAGCGCTACTTTTGTACTCGTTTTCATGAGCAGGAAGAAAGAATTACAGGATTTTTTGTGACTATATTTCAGATTTTTTATGACATTTTCTCACCTACCTTGTATTACTCTTTAGACCGAGCGCGATAGTTTGTTGCTTAGTTATAGCCAAGGGCGGTAGGCCGGTTTTATCACCTTACGCGCTCCACATTCGCTTTCAGAATCTGTGGCTTTGACTGAATAGGAATAATTTAATTGGGTCTGAAACTTAGAAGCATAGAGAAAATCATTAGGAGTTATACTAATGATACAAACTTCTTCCCCTGGAGAAATCTTATTTACCAGCTTAAAATCAACATGACGTTCGAGATGTTTTTCCAACGTGTAGAAGCTTGGTTTGACAGCAGAAGGCTTTCTGATTTGAAAAATCACCAATGTTAAAAATAGAATGCATATAATTCCCAAGTTTTTGGTGTCGATCCATTTCAGATTTTTGAGCGATCGCTCTAAATGAGACACCAGATACAAATTTAAGGATACTAATGATATCATCCAGAACATATAGTACCTAAGCTCGTGAGATTGAGGTATGAGAGAAGCGACCAAAGACATAATAGTAACTAGAATGACAGCGACTAAAGTTTCGCGACACCGATAGCGATAACATATATAACTGAAAAGGAGTAAGTTGAAAACAACATAAGCTCCGAAAAAACCACCCATTCTATGTTGAGAAGGATTTTTACTACCTTGGTCTATTGACCAGGGGGCGCTGTTGATTTCTAAAATTGAATAAACCCACCGCTGAGGTCTAGAAGCGTTTTTCAAATAACCTGGAGAGTCTTGGTATAACGGTTGCTTGTGATTTAAAACTATCCCCATTACCTCTATTCTCACCGGATAAAATGGATTGCCATAAAAAACTATATTTTTGATGGGGGTGGCAAAAATCAAAAGAGCAGCCAGGAAAATAGTAGGTACTATAGTCAGCAGCCGTTTAGATTGCATTCTTCTTGCTTGAATTTGTTTAAAGCCTAGCCAGATTAGTTTGAATCCGACAAAGCATAAAATTAGAAAAACCAGAGGAATTAATTGTAGTTTTATATTGGCAGTGCCAGCAGCCGCTAGGAAGATAACAAATAGATTGCGCTTAGTCAAAAAATCACTTTTTGTGTATACCAAGTAGGTCATCATAACCAGGATCGAGAGACATACATTAGCTGGTAAATCGACATAGCAGGATGTTGCATGGATTTGAATTAGCGGCACAGATAGGAGTGCGAACGCTGATAAATAAAGCGGAACCTGAAAATACAATTTCAGAAAATAAAGATATATAATTAAACTTAAAAAAGTCACTAAGTTTGCAGCTTGAACCCGCTGGAATACCACCCAAAATAATCCTTGTAAAAACTCTGCCAAGAGCGGAAAGCCATCATAAATAGTTTCTATAGAATCTTGGAAAGCATAGGATGTAGCTGGAACAATACCCAATATTCTGGCGGCAAATGGCAAATGATACCACCAGGAATCATAGGAAGTATCTACATCAACTAAACTCTTGAAAAATATTGATATTACAACAATTATTGCCGCGATATTTAAAACATATTTAATTGCCAAACTTCTTTGATGTAATTTCATTTTATTGTTTCTCCATTACAGATATACAAAATAGAAAATCTCTGGGGATTGCTGGTGGTTTATCATATAATTTTACCAGGCGCGATCGCAAGTAACATCCGAGAATATATCGAAATCATACCCTGAAAAATCAACGGTTATTGGGGCTATAATACGAGCAAATACTCAGGATAATTTCCCAGGCAGCACCACGCTCCCAGCAACAGGCAAATGAAAAAGCCAAAAATCGTTGAATAAAATGCGATGATAGCCTCGTCTCAAACTGGAAGTATCTGAACAGATACTGCGCTCAATCAGAGAATTTTTCAGAATCGATCTCACGGTCATTGTCTTACACCACAAAACAAAAAGAGACAGTAGTAACGATTGCCATAATCAATACCAATCCCCAGACAATAAATACTAAATTTCGACCTTTAGTAAAGGAAAACGGTAGAAGAGAGACTTTCTTGATTAGGGGACCATTTACGTTATAATACAGCTTGGCTTTACACTGGTTGGAGAAAGAACTATTGATTAGACAAGCAATATTAGTTACGCGCTCGCCTAAACGAAACACAAGGTGACTGGGAACTGTGGCAAAGACAACTGGACCTGACTCGACGGAAGGTCGCAGGATAACCGAACTGATTTGAACTACGATCGCTAGTACAAGAAAGCCTCGCATCAGCCACTGGGTTAACCCTCTGACCAATAAAATGCGCTGTATAAACAGAGCAATTAGAGGAATAAGTAACAAATGAACCGATGTGACATGGTATCTAGCCCCCCAGGCGGCATCTCCGTGCCAAAAGTCGAGCCGACTGGTCAGGATTATATGCAAGATCAGGTCGAAAATCCCGCCGATCAAATACCACTGGATATATGGCGACATTTTCTTCCACATGACAATTAATAACACCAAACAGGGCAACAATAACGGGTCGTAGATAAAAATACTTTTTGCCGGTGAGAATAGCACCCCCCAAATTCCAACCAGCGGGGGAGTAATCCAAGGATAATTTGCAGGTAAATCGGGCAAACCCGAAAAAATTGGATCGGTAGCCCATTGCTTGACAGACAAACTTTGTCCAGAAGTCCAAAAACTCCCGTAGCGGATGTAATCAAAAACTCTTCCTAGCAACGCTAAAGGAATAAAGCCGACTATCCAGAATCCCGCGACCTGGAGAACTTTAAACTTGTCGCGGCTTTGATAGACTATACAGCCTACTACAAACAGGAATACAGTTAAAACGTGAATAATACCGGTCGCCCGGATCAGCAGAGCAGTACCCAAGGCTAGTCCACTGAATAAGGCCAAGTGAGGACGCCCGCGACGCACGCAAACTAATGCTGCAATATAACCCAGAGTGACAAACAGCAGCACTTGATTATTCTGGCTAGGCACTTGGGCATAGTTAAAAACTGTAGTGCTAAGCAGCCAAGTAATACTCGCTATTCCAGCAAGGCGCTCTTCAAAGTCAAAAAGTCTCAGCAGCCAGAAACAGGAAACTACCGCCGCCACATTTATGGGTATAAAAATCAGAAAACTAACGACAATACGCCGTAGAAAGCTTAACTCTATTTGAGGGAACACTTGGTGTAGTTGAGTTCCCAACCAGTCACCAGGAAGCATTAACATAGACTGTCCCACTTCATAGGGGATATAACGCTTACCTCCCGCGCCCAAAACCCCAACTATAGATATGCGGGATTTAGGTTTATGATTTGGTGGAAGAGAAATTTCTTCAGTCCCCGTCCACCAGGCATGAGCCATATTTAATCTGAGTAGAGAATCTCCGTAGATGGGGCCTGGGTTGACTGCTGTACACCACAACGCAATTAGGGCTACCTTTATAAGAGTTTTCATTATTAGTTCTTCCTCACCGCACAACATTTTGTCTAATTAACGTGATTCGATAATTTATCAAGTGCCGTAAGCCTCAAAATCTACTTTAAATATCACGCGCCGCGCTCAACAGATGGTTCGAGTTAATTCTCCAAATAAAAAACTAGATTGGAAATTAACCCAAACAGCCTGAAATGTTTTTTATACACTTGACTATCAGCTGGGAATAAACTTAACATGTTTTTCTCAGATAAAAGGTTTAAGTTTTCCTCTTTAGACCAAAAATCTTTACCCAGCAATTTTAGAATTGTGCTAAACCAGGATCTGGGAAGCCAGTGAACTAGGGGAAGAACCGTATGAAATTCTATGGGATACCAGCGGTTGGGAGTAGTAATAAAGCAAGTACGACCAACCCGGCAAAGTTCGCGAATAAACAGCTGCTGCCGTTCCCGACTGCCGACATGTTCAATCACCGCAAAACTGACAACTAAGTCAAAGCTTTTGTCTGGGAAAGGTAGGTTTAGACCATCAGCTTGGATATACTTCAGACCTGGATAATCTTGTTCGAGAAAGGAAGCATCTTCTAAACCCACGGCTGTAATTTTATGCGGATATGGGTACAGTTTTTCAAAAAAGTTAGAGTCTTGCCGTCGGTCCGAGGTAACTCCCACATCAAGAACTGTTGTTTCGCAAGTCGGTTGTGCTATTTGCATCAATGACTTAAACATTTTCTGGCGCGAATGCCAGATAATTTTTTCTACCAGACCCCCAAAAGCTGGCTGGTTTTGGTAATACTCGCTTGCCGACTTTAATATCATCCTGCTTTACCTGAATTCTGGGATGACAAGTTTAGCTATAAAATGCAAGTTGCTGTCAAATATGAGAGAAAAAGGATAAGAGTAAAGGTTCAATTTAGTTACCTTAGCTTCACAAACAACTCCACCTATTTGATACAGTTTGTTCCAACTTTTCTGAGACAAGTAATTGTAGGGTAGATAAACATCATAACCCCGATTCCCTACCCAATCCATGAAACGCAAGCGAACTCTATCCCACCATGATTCGCAAAGATGATCCTTAATCAGTATAAACTGACGTGAAACTCTGACGCACTCTCGGATTAAACCCGCGGGATCGTCAGTATGATGTAAGACATCCACTAGCATCGTAAAGTCATAGCTTTTATCTTCAAATGGCAGTCTCTTTCCATCGAATTTTGTCACCTTTATAGCTGTATTTTCTCTCACTAATACCTCGACCCCAGACATGGGGATATCAGGACAGATATCTTGGATTTTTTTGCCAGTTCCCCACTGCCACACCCAACATCTAAACCCTCTAAAACTGTAGCTTGTGGTAACAACTGAATCAAGTTATTTCTCAATTGTATTATTCGCCTTCCTGAAACAGTAAATCCATGCAAAGGTTTAACTAGTTTTTTGGCTATTAAACCCAAAAAACTCAAGTTTTTATGGGATTGGTTGTTCATAGGCTTCTACCTTCTTCATAGACATAGCTGAAATAAATAATGATGAAAACAAGGTGCCAAAATCCATAATGATTAATGTGGCTGCAAAAGAAGCCCACTCTGGGTTAGGTAGCGGCATTAGATTTGATTTTATCCAGGTGATTATTAACGAGCTTAAAATTAAACTCCCTGCTAAAATCATGCCTATACCTAGTAATAGGCCAGTTTCTAAACTAAAGATTTTGTAAAATCTTCGCAAAGCCTTATTATTTATATCAAAACGACGGCTCCAAGAGTAAGTTTTGGCATGGATACCCAAAGTTAAAATTTCAAATCCAACAACGCTAAATACCGTTCCAAATATTCCAGTCACAACGCTAAGAGCGCGGCCTTCGTACCGGACTAAATCCATCAATGTGACCAGATGAATTAAGATTCCGACGGTCAGTAGCAATGTTCCAGGCCAGACAAATACTTTGTTAGGACAATATATCAGCATCATTCGCAAACTACGCCACCCATCTCGAAGTGTGTTTAGCTTAGACTCTCCTTTACGGGGATGTAGCCGAATCGGAATCTCTGCTATTTTCAAACCTGCCAGTCCAGCATTAATTGCTAATTCTAAATTGAACTCCATGCCGGGACTCACTGGCTGGATCAAGTCATAAGCTTTACGGCTAAATCCTCGAAATCCAGAATAAACATCCGTGTAGGACGTTCCAAATAAAATGTTAAGAAGCGCTGTCAGCGCTGGGTTACCGACAAAACGATGCAGCAAAGGCATTGATTTATCTTCAAAACCTTCTACATATCTGCTCCCCGTGACAAAATCGTATCCCTCGTCGATCAGTTTCAAGAGAAACAGTGGAATCAGAGTGAAATCATAGGTGTCGTCGGCATCACCCATAATTAGATAGGAGCCTCTAGCACTGGCAAATCCTTTTAAGTAAGCATTACCGTAGCCGCGTAATGGCTGATGGACGACGCGCACACCCATACTAAGGGCGATTTCTACAGATCTGTCCGTAGAGCCATTGTCACATACAATAATTTCACCATTGATATCGTGTCTGGCAAAAGTTCTTTGAATCTTATCTATGCAAATTCCTATTGCCTCTTCTTCGTTAAGACAAGGCATCACTACAGATACTAAAGGTTTCAAGTCTTCTGCTTCCGCCATATGGCAATCCTCACTATCAATAAATCGTGATAGCCGCTGGTTGAATAGCGCTCGACTTGGCATAGCCAAGCTTTCAGGTAAAACAGTATTAACTCAAGTTGCTAGTGAATAGTTGTGACAGCGGTAATTGGTAATTGGTAATTGGTAATTGGTAATTGGATTAACAGGCTTTTGCTGTCAGCAGTCATAAACCCGGTTTCTGAGTAGATTTCTCGCTGTATTACCCACGATTTTTCAGATCGCCAAAGTTTCTTTGGCTCGATGTAACTAGCAACTTACGTTATTAGAGCATTCGCTCCCATCAACCCAGTTATTCTGCTTAAAGTCATTTACCCGAAACCCTGTCGCTCCGGGTCTTAACAGCACTAAATTCTTTGTGCTGTCAAATTGACGTCAACTTTACTACAAATTTATACTTCCAAGGTTTTGTTAACCTTTTAGGTAAGTAGACAAATCCTGATGTGTATTTGCTAGCTATATTTGCACAAGTTTTCCGAGTATGCAACCCGTTTTTCAGTATTTTTACTAAAAAAATATATTTAGATATATTAAGTTGGGATGAATGCGGATAAAAGAACCGCTGAATTACTGATGTCAAGCGAACTCTACAGATTTGAACAGATAAAAGATGATTGAAGCTAGATTAAACTTTATGTAAAGTTTTAAAAGTTTGTCAAGTAAAATACAATCAATTTTAACGTAATATGCTGTAGATAACTGTGAGTGTGCGAGGGGTGGCGGTTGGCGAGCTTACGCCTGCAACAACCCCTTATGGACAGCGAGGATGGCGTCCGCCTTGGGCGCAGATATACGCCAATTGCCGTTGATCTAAATTTCTAGCAGCGGTAAAATCGACGCCTTTAACGCGAGCAGAAATGGAAATATCAGGCTGAGTTTGAATAAATTGATTTGGTGCCACGGCGCGGGTGACTGCAAAAATAGCGCCCTGAAAATCTGCCTTTGCTACGTTGGCTCCCTGCAAATCTGCCATGCTCAAATCGGCATAGCGCAAGGTAGCACCTTGCAATGGAGCCTGGTTAAAATTAGTACCCGCAAGTCGGGTATCGCTGAGATTGGCATTTTCCAGTTGAGTGCGACTCAAATTAGCTCCAGATATTGAGATAATTTATTTGATAGACTCTCACAATTTGTTGTACTACTTAGCAAAACAAAACCGTATAGTTGTAGCGATCGCTAGAGTCAATACCAATCCCCAGACCACAAATAAAATACGTGAAAGTTTGGCTAATTCAGGGTTATCAGTTGTTTCATGGCTAAAAATAAATGGCAGGAAATATATTTGATTGTAATCTTCTAGGAGAATCCTCTTATCCAGACGCCATCTACTGATACACTCTTCGGAGAAAGAAGCATCAATCAAACAAACAATATTGGTCACCCGCTGACCTAAGCGGAATTGCTGAAGAGAATTAACTTGCCTTACATTAGCTTGAACAATCTCCAGGTGAAATGGCATTGTAACCGAGGCAATCTGAACCATAATCGCTACTACGAGAATCCCCCGCATCAACCAGACAGTTACCCCTCTGGTAAATAGAAGGTGTTTTAGGAACAGGGCGACAAGAGGAATAAGCAACAAGTGAACAGATGTGACGTGATACCTAGCCCCCCAAGCCCAATCTCCGTGCCAAAAATCGAGCCTACTGGTCAGAACAATTTGTAAGCCCAAGTTGAAAATACCGCTGATTAAATACCACTGTAAGTAAGGCGAAAGTCTCTGCCACAAAACAATTGCTAACCCTAAGCAAGGTAATAGCAATGGGTCGTAAATGAAAAGACTTTTGGCTGCTGAAACTAGCACGCCAAAAATTCCTACAGATGGTGGATTCGTAAAGGGATGATTCCCAGGCAATTCAGGTAAACCTGCCCACATTGGATCGGTAGTCAATTGCCGTACAGATAAGGTCTGTCCAGTTGTCCAAAAACTACCGTAGCGGAGGTAATCAAAAACTCTTCCTAGCAGAGCCAAAGGCACAAAGCCGACTATCCAAAACCCCACAACCTGCAAAACTTTAAGCTTATTGCGACTTTGATAAACAATACAACCTACTAGAAAAAATACTACGGTCAAAATATGAATAACACTGCTCATCCGAATCAAAAGAGCTGCACCTAACCCTAATCCACTGAGCGCAGCGAACCAAGGACGCCCAAAC
The DNA here is from genome assembly GCF_020521235.1 of Microseira wollei NIES-4236. Taxonomy (GTDB): domain Bacteria; phylum Cyanobacteriota; class Cyanobacteriia; order Cyanobacteriales; family Aerosakkonemataceae; genus Microseira; species Microseira wollei. The sequence goes on from NZ_BLAY01000029.1 coordinate 56,375, forward strand.
TTCACGCAAGCTAAGGCCGCCGCATAACCAATGGTGACAAACAGTAATACTTGATTATTCTGCTGAGGCACTTGGGCGTAGTGGAAAACCGTAGTACCAAGTAACCAAGCAATACTCGTTAACCCAGCAATTCGTTCGTTAAAATCAAACAGCCTCAAAAGCCAAAAACAACACACTACAGCCGCAACATTTAACGGTAAAAAAGTTAGGAAATTAACCAACCAAGGACGCAAATAATGTTTTGACTCTAGCTCAGGAAAAAATTTGTTAAGCTTAGTTCCCAACCAATCCGCAGGCAGCATTAGTAAAGACTGTCCCACATCGTAGCCTATATAACGCTTACCACCAACGCCCATGATTCCAGCTTTGAGATCTCCCCGTTCCTTGGGTTGATAATTTGGAGCAACTTCTTGACCACCCGTCCACCAGGCATGAGCCATCCGCAACCTAAGTTCCGTATCTATACCACCGAGCGTTCCTGAGTTGATTACGGTAATCCACAACAAAGCAATCAGAGCTACCTTTATAAGAGTTTTCATCTGTGAATTCTCACTGCTAGTGTGTTGATTGACAGTCCGAGAAATGGTGAGGTTCTTTCATCCGATTAAGCAGTCTATCTACTGCTATTAGTCAATTCCTGAAAGATTTGGAAGTATTTCTCGGCGCAGCTTTGCCAGCACCAGTGCTGTCGTGCGAATTCAGCAACCTGCGGTCTGATTGCAGCAAGTGCAGAAGGGTTTTGCAAAAGTTCCTCAATTTTCGACGTCCACCGCTCAACTGTATCTGCTGCCTCTACCTCTTCTGAAAACATCAGGTGCTTAGCAGCGCTATACTGATTAGCACTTTCGGAACTCACCATAGCTGGCGTACCGCAAGCCATTGCTTCTTGGATAACCAGTGGAAATGCCTCGCCCTTGCTTGGTAAGACTAACAGATCTGCTGCTTGGTAGAGTGGAGTGAGAGTTGAGCCACGGCGATCGCGAAAAACAGTAACATTAGGTAACTCCCATGACTCTGGATCGATAGCTCCCCATCCAACAAATACCCAATGTACAGAGTCAAAACGCACAGCCAGCTGCCGCAGAATGTGTAATCCTTTTTTTTCAACGAATCGCCCTACGAATAGAAATGCAGGCTTTTCCACAGGCCATCCTAGATCTTGGCGAATAGTCTTCCTTTGTTGCTCCTCTACCGGAAAAAACACACTGGTATCCACACCGTTAGCAATCATCACGGGTGGTCGCCGGAAGCGAGTTTTTTCAGAAACCCAATACTGTTGAATAACCGTGCTACAAAACACTGCCTGATTGACTCCCTGGAAAACCCATTTCCCCAGTGTTCGGTTAAGAAGAGACAGAAACAGTCTTAACAGAGGGCTATTGTATAAAATAAAACCAATATGCTGAGTAATTAATACAGGTTTACCACTTATTCGGGCAAACAGGAAAGCAGTAAGATTACCCATGTAAATGTAATCATGAATATGGATAACATCAGACCATTGAATTGCTTTCCAAAGTTGACCCAAGAATGACAAGCTCCAAAGTGGGTAAGCAATTTGAATTTTTTTTTCAATAAAGTTTGAGCTTTTAATTGGTAAACATTGAAGTTTAGTAACACCCACGGGATGCAGATCTATATCACTTGCCATCCATTTAATTTCTATTTGCCCTTCTCTCGTTAAATATTCAGCCAGTTTTCCAGCTACGATTTCGACGCCCCCGCGATGTTCAGGATAGTAATGCGTCATCACTAAGATTTTTAGTGTTTTTAGCCTTGAATTATTAGACATCCCTTTGCTTCTCGATTGTTTTCATTTATACAGGCTTCTATCTGTCATTATTCTTACTTAAAACTCCATTTTTTATGCATAAAAAAGTTATATATAGTAAAGCCTATTATCAGCATAATATTAGCGTATATATACCAAATTTTCAAGACATCCACAAGTAAATACATCAAAATAAAATTCATACAAAAACTTGATAGCATGACGCTATAGTATTTCCATAACTCATGCCAAAATTCCTTTTTTTTTGTTTTGAAAGTGATATACTTATTCAGGCAAAAACCTATAAAATTTACCAAGATAAATACTATAACAAAAGAAAACAAATAATGGCAATTTAAGACAGTGGTTAACAAGTAGATCGATGCCAAGCTAAGAATAGCGCAGAAACCACCAACTCCGAGAAAATTCACAAAAATTTTTCTATTTCTTCCACTCTTTCTAGTCATTTTTATTAAGCTCATAACTCCTGCTTAAAACAGAGCAGATTGTACATCGCAGTCGGTTGGATCAACTCCTTTGGCAGAGACTCTGAGGTTAAAGAAAAAGGACGAAAATCTCGTTCGAAGATCTGCGCCTTTTGGAAGCCTAGTTTTCTCAAAGTTGCAATGATAGAAAAAGGACTAACTCTGCTGCGAGCCATCGTACTCATATTGAATTCTATTATGAGTTGTAAGGAGGGATTTCTCTGGCTTAGCTCTTGCATACCTTCCAACGCTGCTTGCTCACCTCCTTCGATGTCCATTTTAATTAAATCTATAGAAGGCCAGTTTTGTTGGGCAAAGAACTCATCTAAGCTAATCATTGGAACTTGCTGACCTGTCTTAGGTACTCCCTCAGTTACTATGTAAGCTCTTTCCGGTTCTGGGCGATAAAAGAACGCTGTGCCTTGACGATTAGAGACAGCTTGGGGAACAGCAACCACATTGTCACACTGGTTCTCTGCTAGATTCCGTTGGAGGAAAGCAAAAGCATCTGAATCAGCTTCAAAGGCGTACACTCGTCCGCCCTTGCCAACAAGCCTGCTTGCAACAACCGTGTAGTAACCTATATTGGCTCCCACATCAATCACTGTCATATCTGTTTTGACTAACTGCATGAACAGTTGCATCACTGGTTTTTCATACAAACCAAGAAGTATAGTTCTTGAACTGGGATAACCTGCTGGTAGCACTAAACTCAGCGAAAAAGGCAGGGTAGCTCTAAGCTCTTTGTTTGGAGGAGGTGCGAGAAAGTTACCAATTTTGTACATAAGATTTACAATGGGAGCCAGCATCCCCACGCGGCGCAACAGTGCTGCCACTTGGATACCTACTTTCCAAATAAAGTTCTGTAATCCCTCAATCATAAATCAATTTCTCCAGAAAATAAATGAGTTTTTTATTCAGTAGCTTGAACAACAGTTGCTAATATTTTATCCTCCTATACCCCATGCCACAAATAGATTTCAATGGACTTCTTCATCAATAGGATCGCTCGGCTTATGAGCTACCACAGCGAAAGAGGCGATTAATTGAACAATTGGAACCAATAACAGTAATGAATCCAAAGCAGCCGCCAAAGGAACGATCGCTCTTGGAAAATTGGGAAAAAGCCAAGCGAGAGGACCTAGAAAATAGTCGGTATAGTGTATGGTCACACTACTAAATCCAGCTCGTTGAAAACTATTACGTATTTTTTTTATGTCAAGCTCACGTTCGTCAGGGCTATGATATTTTTTATACTTTTCATCAAAAATCTTTTTGAACAAGCCGACGAACCGACGAGAACTTGGATCTAGGGATATGAAAGTCCCTCCGGGTTTGAGGCACGAAAGGCTATTTTGCAAGAGTTCAGCGATCTGAATGTCATCAATGTGATGCAGCACCGCTGGATCCCAAATCACATCAAATGAATTGGGTGTAAAACTCATTTTTTGGATGTCGCCTACTTGGAAATCAAGGTTATTAACCTGTGCCAATTTAGCCTTTTCTTTAGCTTGTTTAACCGCAATTTCAGAAATTTCAACACCCAGTATTTTCCCAACTAAGGGAGCCATCTGGATATCTAAATTACCGTCGCCTGAACCTAAGCTGAGAACATACTCCTTGGGTGAGGAAATAATCTGTTTCCCTAGGAAACCAACTACTCTTCGACGCGCCTCTGCAAAGAGCGCTGACTCAAATATTTGACTTGCTTCAGTCTCATAAAAGTTGTCGTGATATTCTTCTTCTCTCATCATTTCCTTCCTCAACTGTTAAACATAAGGTTTAAGCTCAGTAAAGTACAGTTTGATTTTGAATTACTTCATGTTGCATTCTTAGAAATTGCAGAGCATCATCTGGGCTAATATCTTTTGGATTTTTGCCCTGGGCTACCGCTTCCGAAAAGCGCTCAAATATCACGTCATTCCCATATCTCAACTTGCCAGTTAAGTGTTTAACTCCACTGGTAAAGTGCTGTGCCCAATGTTGCCAAGTTGCCAAAGCAGAAGTACGGATGACAGTCTTTGTCGTATGCAAACCATCGTTAGGCAAGCGAATATAGATATCTCGGAAAATATCAATGTCGGCTAGGTAATGCTCCCCATAAACCGTCAGATGCCACTCACTCACAGGAGCTGCAAAATTCATATTGATTGTAACTGGAATCGTACCATTTTCTTGGCTATCACAGCGGTACTGAATGAAGATGGCTGCTGGAGTTACTAGCCCCAGAGTGCTGGGGTAAACATCGCACTTGAGAAACTGTAAAAGTCCAGGTGCAAGTCGCGATACTAAGTAAAAGAAATGAGGGCTTTCATCGTAAAATAAACCCAGTGGTAGTTCTTCATACCACACTGGAAGCCGTCTATGGGGATTGCTAAGCTGCTGTACCACAATTGATTTAATCTTGCCAAAACAACCGCTTTGTAAATCCTGTAATAAGCGCTGGGTAGACGAAGCAAATTGAAAATTATGAACAATTCCCAAAGTTAAGCCCTGTTTCCGTGCTAACGCAACCAGATCCTCACCCTCAGCTACAGTCATGGTAAACGGTTTCTCTGTCAGCACGTGCTTGCCTAGCATCAAAGCAGATTTAATCAAAGCATAATGTGATTGAGGGCAAGCTCCTACTGTCACTGTATTGACTTGATCCAGCCAGGGCACATTTTCCAGTGTATCTCCTTCATAAAAGTATCGATATCCCCGTTCTTTGGCTATAGTTTTTGCTCTGTCAGGACGCCGATCTATTACTCCTATAATTTCATAGCTGGGATTTTCATCCATACTTACTAGATGGCGATTGGTTGTCACCCATCCCAGCCCTACTGCGGCGACTTTTAACTGTTTTTTTTGGCTTTCTACCTTCATATTATTGCAAGTTTATACGGAGCTTGATTGGTTCATGAGTAGCTTAATAACTCAATCATTAGGCAATTTTTCTGGCATAATCTCAACGCCGTTTCAAACCGATTACACTCAAAAAGAAGCTGGAAAAAATCACTTGTAAACCGAGAGCAAGACAGGTCACTGACGGAATCACTATTCGCATTGTATTGGCAGGATCTAGTTCACCAAATAAATTGGCTTTCCAAGTACTAAAAGCATAGATAGACCCAGCCATTCCAATTAACCAAAGTGCGTTGCCGACAATCAAGCCTACCTCTAAGTTGATATAGCGAAATACCCGCTTTAATCGGGGGTCTTCAGGCAGCAGTCCCTCGCTGATGGCAAAGGCTTTGGTAAATACGGCAAAAGTTACTGTCTGAAAGCCGATAATAATCGCTGCCGATGAGTAAAGTAGCGTATGTACTCTTGGAGTAGGTAAAAACCATAGAGTACTTATTAAACCAAGAAGCATCAGCAGCATTCCAGGATATAGGAACAGCCAGCGTGGACTGTAAAGCAGCAAAAATCGCAAATGTCGCCAACCATCGCGCCAGCTACGCAGGTGGGGTGGACGACTGCGACCATCGGGGGATAAAGTTGTCGGTACTTCTGTAATTCGCAGCTTGTTTAGGGTTGCTTTCACCACCATTTCGCTGGCGAATTCCATCCCCGTCGTGCGTAAATTGAGTTTGGCAATCGCATCTCGATTGAATGCACGAAGTCCGCAGTGAAAATCACCGCAGGGACTGGAAAACAACAATCGCCCTATTGCTGTCAGGACTGGATTTCCTAAATATTTGTGCAAAGGTGGCATCGCCCCCGGTTTGATCCCGCCTTTGAACCGATTTCCCATTACCAGGTCATAACCTTCTCTCAGCTTTTCAATAAATGGGGTGAGGTTAGTGAAATCGTAGCTATCGTCAGAGTCGCCCATAATTACGTACTTACCGCGTGCCGCGGCAATTCCACTCATGAGGGCGCTGCCATATCCTTTCGCTTTTACCCGAATGACGCGAGCATTCATTTGTTTGGCAATCTCTATTGAGCCATCCGTACTGCCGTTATCCGCTACAACAATTTCACCAGAAATATTGTGTTGGGTTAAATACGATTGGGCTTTCTCGATACAAATTCCCAGAGTTTCCGCTTCGTTTAAGCAAGGCATGACGATGGAAACTTCAAGGAATGCCGTTTCGCTTGCAGATACGCTTGCAGCTGGGGAATTCAACATCTCTTTCTCCTCCTCTGGATGCAGGAGATCTTTTGATTTTTAGCGGCTCCAAGTTCCGGCTTTTTGGGTAGGCAGATACACTCGACTATATGAAAACCGATTGAGCAACTTGGCTGTGTCAAGCTCTCAGGCAAATATTTGCCAAAAGGTCAGAAAAAACCGGATTAGAGCATTCGCTCCAATTAACCCAGTTATATTTACCCGAAACCCTGTCGCTCCGGGTCTTAACAGCACTAAATTCTTTGTGCTGTCAAATTGACGTCAACTTTACTACAAATTTATACTTCCAAGGTTTTGTTAACCTTTTAGGTAAGTAGACAAATCCTGATGTGTATTTGCTAGCTATATTTGCACAAGTTTTCCGAGTATGCAACCCGTTTTTCAGTATTTTTACTAAAAAAATATATTTAGATATATTAAGTTGGGATGAATGCGGATAAAAGAACCGCTAAATTACTGATGTCAAGCGAACTCTACAGATTTGAACAGATCAAAGATGATTGAAGCTAGATTAAAGTTTCTGTAAAGTTTTAAAAGTTTGTCAAGTCAAATACAATCAATTTTAACGTAATATGCTGTAGATAACTGTGAGTGCGGGACGATCGCCCGCAACAACGCCTAGTTATGGACAGCGAGGATGGCGTCCGCCTTGGGCGCAGATATACGCCAATTGCCGTTGATCTAAATTTCTAGCAGCGGTAAAATCGACGCCTTTAACGCGAGCAGAGATGGAAATATCAGGCTGAGTTTGAATAAATTGATTTGGTGGCAGGGCGCGGGTGACTGCAAAAATAGCGCCCTGAAAATCTGCCTTTGCTACGTTGGCTCCCTGCAAATCTGCCATGCTCAAATCGGCGTTGCGGAAGGAAGCGCCTTGCAATTGAGCCTGGTTAAAATTAGTACCCGCAAGTCGGGTATCGCTGAGATTGGCATTTTGCAGTTTGGCGCGACTCAAATTAGCTCCAGATAGATCGGCACCTCGCCAGTCGGATACCCTCAAGTCGGCAGACTCCAGTTGAGTCCCTACTGCGCTCACCCGCCCCAAAAGCGCCCCGTGTAGATTCGTTTTGGTTAAATTGGCTTCGGTTAAATCGGCACCCGTTAAGCTGGCATTTTCTAGGGTTGCTTGTTGTAGATTCGCCCCGATTAGCTTGGCGCTGCTAAGCTTAGCACCAGTCAGACTTGCTTGGGATAAATTCGCCCGATTCAGAATTGCGTGGATCAGGTTAGTATTTTCCATTGAGACGTTGTTTAAGACCGCGCCTTCCAAGGAAGCTTCTTTGAGATCGGCACCACTTAAATCGGCAAACGAGTCGTCGAAGGTGCCCAAATGCCCATCCTTACCCGCGCCCCAAAAGCGAGTGCCTTCCAAACTAGCACCTGTGAGGTTCGCTCCCTGGAAATTTACCCCGGATAAGTCGATATTGTCTAACACCAGAGCGAACAAAGCCTGGGTGTCTGTGCTTTGGCTGAGATTGGTGCGACTGAGGTCGATGGCTTTGAGATTGTTGCTGTCTAGGGTGAGAATATTGGCGATCGCCACTTTTGTCACCGCGAGTCGCTGTTGCACTAACTTATATTGCTGCGGGTCAACATCGTAGCGCTCTTTCTCCAGCTGTTGGCTTAAAGATTGATTCAATCGCTGCAACTCTGATAAACCTACTGTGCCAATTCTGACAAACACTTGCTCAATTGCCGCGATCGCCGCTGGATTTTGTTCTTGGTTCAACAAATCCGCCAATAACCGCACTACTCTTGCGTCATCTTCCGCCGCTCCCAATGCCAAGATCGCCGCTTGTCGATCGGCGGGTGCAGCCGTTGTGGTGGCGCTCAGTTGCTTCACCAGGGCGATAAACACCTCATTTTTCTGCTGCTCTAACGCCCGCCGATTCGCCTGATTTTGAGTATAAATCTGTAGCCCCACATAGCTGCCCCACAAACCAACCAAAGTAGCCAAAGACACCGTCAGCCAAGCTGGTAATGAGTGGTGCATTCGCTGCCACCGAGTTCTATTTTTTACCTTTCCTGAATCAACTTGCTGGTAAAAGTTCGGATGGCGGTCTAAATGATGACTTTCCTTGGGTGAGTTTAAGGCGGGATGGGGTTGTGTTTCATGAATACCGTTGCCATCGGTTTGATTGAGCCAGCGGGGGGGTGCTGGGGGAAACCCGATGGTAGCGATGGGAAGGGTTGTATCGGCATCGATCACCCGCGTTTTTGCCAATCTGTCGTGGAGCGTGCGCCTTTGGGAACATAATAGGGCGATCGCTCCTGCTCCCAGCAGCATGAACCCGCTCAGTACCGCCATGACGCTTAAGTTGGGATAGCCACCGACGTAGCGCCAAATCAAAAAAGCCACACCGACAGGTATTCCCCAGCGACCAATTGCTTCCCGTACCAAAACCCGCGCCAAACCGGGAGGCGTCCCCAAGATTGTGACGACCTTAACGCCAAACCAACGCTTGGGAAGGGTTTGACCTGTTTTCCCCAGTAGATATAGTTGCCCGGTTCCCAATGCCAGGGGTGCAAAGAGTGCCGCCGTCCATAAGACATTGGTAGCAGGCGTTACCTGTTGGTTTTTCGGAGCGGGTAGAGCCAGAGTTTGAGCGATCGTTTTATAGGTCGTCGCCAGCACCGGATTGAGCGGTTCGCGACTGTCGTAGCTTTGGACGTATAAACCGATGCTGAAGGGAACTACTGAGCTGGTTACAATCAGGGAGACTTCCACCACCGAGGCGCCGCACCGGCGAAGCGAGAGCGATAAAGAGTGCGTTCGCGCCTGCTTGGTCGTAATAGATGGATCGGTGCCGTTCCTCTGGATAGGGATAACCATTTGATCGCACTTTTGGGACAGTGGCATTTAGGGGTGAATCTATCACATCCGGAATATTTCCAGAGGGGGAAAATACAAGCGATACCGATGACGGCACGCAAGCGCGAATCGCACCCGTGCTTGCTACTCTTCTAATTGTTTAGGTAAAACCTCAACCGCTTGCACATCAATCGTCCCTGGAGGCGTCAGGCGTTTAAAGCGACCGCCTTCGACTTGCAGGGGTTCGCCGCAGTTGGGACAGCTAAGCTGAGTTTGATTCAATCCGGTGAATTGATAGCTGCAAACCGGACACTGGTCTTCAATCAAGTTGCGTTGCAACCACCAGCGCAGCCCAAAAAACGCGATCGCTGGGACTGCCAGCACTAATACAAGCAAAATCAGCAACGACTTAACCACCCACCCCAGTCCAACAGATAAGAGCATCCACAAAAATACCAGGACTGCGAGCCAGCAGCCAAAGCCTGAAAGATCGAATTGAGAGGTGTTGAGGCGCATGTTCCGCATCTCGTTGGTTCTGCCTCTAGCATAGCGAGAGGCTAAGGGCATCGGACATCGGGCATTGAACCCATTCTTGATGCCCGATGCCCCCGATTTATCAATCCAGCAGTTGTTTTAATCGCTGAACGAACGCATCTCGACCAAACTGGGCTAGCGTCTGCTGTCGCAACCATTGACCGTCACAACGCCGGTCGTTGCCAGTCAGGATTTCGATGCACGCCGCCGCCACAGCCACCGGATCGCGGTGGGGGACTCGCCACCCCAAACGCCCGTCCTGCAAGGGATCGGCACTGCCGTCACTATCGCCGGATAGCACAGGGATACCGCAAGCCATCGCTTCTAAGTAGACAATGCCAAATCCTTCTTGAGAAGGCATGACATAGGCATCGGCGAGGCGATAGTGTTCCACCAAATCTTTTGTCGGGACGAACCCGGCAAATACAACTCGGTCAGCTACGCCCAAATCTTTTGCCAGTTGCGCTAGGCGGGGTTGGTCGTCGCCGCGACCGATAACTAAATACTTAACATCTGGGTACGCTGCCGCGATTTGTGGCAACGCCCGAATCGTTACATCTACACCCTTATAAATATCCCCCGACCACAGGCGCGCCACCGTCATTAAGACCTTAGCACCAGCGAGATTGTACTTTTCAATTAACCCTGGGTTTTTCTTGCCTGGAGTAAAAGCAGCACCATCGATGGCACAGGGTAAAATCTTTACCTTGTGGGGGTCGAGGTGATTGGCAATGCAGGCTTTGTCGCGACTGTAGCGACTGATCGTCCAAATCTCGGATGCCTGCTGTAAAGCTTTTTGGTAGGGTAATGGCAGGGGTTGCCACACCTCTTTGCCGTAGGTCAAGACGGTGTATGGAATCCCAATGGTTTGGCAGATTACTTGTACTAACGGTGCCAGGTTAATGTGACCGCAAAAAACGCGGCTTGGTCGCCGCCACCACAAACAGCGGAGTAGTTCCGCAGAGAGTCTCCCTCGCCCTAACATGGGGGAGCGGGTCTTGAAGTAGTGAAATTTGAGGCCGGGGTCACCAGGCTCGTTGCCTTGATGGTCAAACGGATTGTCGCATCCTGGTGCGTCTCGCAGCAAGAATGTTTCGGCATTCGGCAAATCTGACAAAGCGAGGTAGGCGCGAAAAATGTCTTTGACGTAAGACTGAATGCCGCCCTCGCCAGCAAAAATTTCCAGGAATACGAATACGTGGTTGATTCGGGCATCAACCGTTTGAGGCCATTGTTTCTGGTATTTAAATACGGATTCAGCGATTTGGTTCATGCCAGCTCAACAGGTATGTTACCGATCTGATTGCACCCATTCCCACTCCTTTGATCTCCATTTTTCCCACAAGTTCCCTCAAACTAACTTTAATTTAGTTGAGGTACTTTTTGGTTGTGGTTAATTTTTTCTGGAAAGTCTTAATTTAATAGTAACTAACGCGGGACACTACGAACTCATAACGAGTCCAATTCGATCTTAAAAATCAAAGGCGGTAGGGACCTCTAGGCTAAGCTATACAGATAACTTATAGCCATGCTCAAAGTTTTCCCGGTGGGTGATTTTCAGGTTCGCTACGGGTACTCCTGCTGATTTTCAGGGAAAACCCCCAATAGCGCGATCTGCCTCCCTGTTGCTGGCGAGCGCGCCAGCTTTGTGTTCTTTTAACTAATTCTGCGGAATTCCCCACCGTCTTTTACGGTGGGGATGGATAGCCTGCTAAAGTTGGGGGTTCGATGCCCCCAACTTTAGCAAATACTCTCTAACGGCTTCTCGCACCAACTCATTA
>NZ_BLAY01000030.1 GCF_020521235.1 Microseira wollei NIES-4236
TAGGGGCACGGCATCAGCAATCATCAACCTCAAACCGAAATATCGATATTGCCGTGCCCCGACGCGCATCTGTGATATCACACTGTAGGGGCACGGCATCAGCAATCATCAACCTCAAACCGAAATATCGATATTGCCGTGCCCCGACGCGCATCTGTGATATCACACTGTAGGGGCACGGCATCAGCAATCATCAACCTCAAACCGAAATACCTATATTGCCGTGCCCCGACGCGCATCTTTGGTTTTGTATCCCCAACTTCACTCGTCAGGATTCCCGTAGCCCGGATTTTAACCAGACTGCTGTGTAAAAATTAACTTAGTTATCAAACAAACTTCAGCTATGTTTCGGGATGGGCAGGAGTTACAGGGCGGTAGATACCGAATAGAAACCATTTTGGGACGGGGGGGATTTGGAATGACTTACAAGGCACTGCACGCCGAGTTTAATACCCATATTGTCCTCAAAACGCCCGATCCAACCCTACAAAACGACCCGGAATATACCAGTTATGTGAGAAAGTTTCGCCGAGAAGGACGGTTACTAACTCAATTGTGTCAGCGCTGCCGCCATCCTCATATTGTCTCGGTGAATGACCTGTTTGATGAAGGAAATACTCCCTGTTTGGTGATGGAGTTTATTCCAGGGGAGAACTTGTTTCATTTAGTCCGCAGTCGAGGCAAGCTACCGGAAGCAGAAGCGGTACAATATATCCGGCAAGTTGCTTCGGCTTTGGATGTTGTGCATCGCGAGGGCATCGTGCATCGGGATGTTCACCCTGGCAATATTATGCTGCGGTCAAATTCTACAGGGGGAAATTCTGTTTCGGCGGTGCTGATTGATTTTGGATTGGCGGTAGAAATTGTTCCTATTTCCATTAGTTCAAAACTATTTGGGAATCCAATATTTGCACCCTATGAGTTACTAAACAAAAAACCAGGCTATAGCGACCCAAGGGTGGATATTTATACCCTGGCTGCTTCGCTGTACTATGCGGTAACGGGTGAATATCCGACGAAGGCTTATGACCGCAGGGATGGTGAGGAATTAATTCCGCCTCAAAGTCACGTCGCCAGTCTCAGCGATGAATTGAATCGGGCTATTATTGCGGGGATGGAATTTGAAGCTAAAAAGCGTCCTCAGTCTGTTTCGGATTGGTTGGCTTTGTTCCCCAGTCAGGAGGATAGCGAACAAGTTCCAGCGCGATATCAGAAATTGCGGGATTTGCTTAAAGCTGGGAAGTGGAAAGAGGCGGATAAGGAAACGGCAAAGGTGATGCTTCAGGTGGCTGGGAGAGAAAAAGAAGGCTGGCTAGATTCCGATTCCATCCAAAACTTTCCCTGTGAAGACCTCCGCGCCATTGACCAGCTTTGGGTAAAATACAGCAATGGGCGCTTCGGCTTTAGCGTGCAGAAGCGCATCTGGCAAGAAGTGGGCGATGTAGAGGATTTAGAAACAGAACACCGCCTGGGCGATCGCCTAGGATGGCGTGTGAAAGACGAATGGTTAAACTACAATGACCTCACCTTCTCCCTCAATGCCCCCCTGGGTCATCTCCCGAGAGGCGGGGGGCGGTGGTGGGTGGGGGGTGGTTGGGTGGTGCGTGCGGTCTACTCGGTCCGCCGAGACATACAAATCTTCTTTTCTCGCGTCGAGACTTGTAAACTGTAACATCTAAGGCTTACGGCGGATCGAAAAGATTGATTTCAGGGTCGATTTCCTCGAAACCATGCCCTGTCTGGCTTTCCGATACCTGGCACTGACGCTGAAGCATCTGACCAGCAGCTTGCGGGTTATAGCAATTTAAACGCTAACAGCCAACGGAGATTGGAGCAGAAAAGCTAAAACAATATCATCTGGGGAAATTCCTTTCTCAATCAAATCTTGAGTAATCCCATGCTCCATCCCATCGTATTCGATATAAACTTTTCCATCTTGCAAAGTGACATAAATTAGGTTGCCCCTCACGCGCCGTCCCCTATCCCAACCGACTTGCATCAGCGCATAGCGGTCATGAGTTTCATCAAATACGGCATCGAGTCGGATATCTCCGTGAGAGGGACGCAGTTTAGCGTATTTAAGAATAACCTGCTTTACGATGTCTCGATAAGTCGCGGTGGTATCCATTGTTGCACCTCGGCTGTTGGTAAATTGATAACCAGCATTTTTAGAGGAATTTCAGCGATAACGAGTTCGCCAATTGGTTCGCTAAAAATTTCGCTATAAGTAATATCTGTTACAGCTAGATAAAGTTCGCGTTCTGCATCTATTCTACTGAGCAAAAGCCGATACAGAATATACTGTCCCAGCGCTTGTTCCAGGTCGGCAATTGCTGATTGTCCCCGAAATTCTTTAATTTCAATAGCGATGCGGCTATTTTCTCGTGCAGCACCGATGAACTGTCCTTGAATTGGGTCAGTTGCAGCTAAGTCTACGAACAAAAATCGCTCACCGTAAGAGATAACATAGGGGTCGTCGGTGATTTCCCAGCCATCCTTGACCAGGGCTTGTTTAACGATATTGTGGATTGTATCTCTTGGTGGCATTCCCCGTTTTGGTTTCTAGTTAAATCCAGCGCCAGCTTCCCCTTCCTCTAAACCCTTTCTTGCTTTTCCAATTCCGGCGGATCTTCAAAAATCATCGCAATTTCCAGCAATTCCCAACACTGATAAACATTACCACTCTGCGGATTTTTGGGCAGAACAACCCGCCGATACGCTTCCAACGTATCTACCATCAGTTTATTGCCGTTTCCCAATTCCACATCGTTGAGTCTGGTTTTCCCAACCCCGGTGAGGTCTGATAACTCATCCAGCGTTAAGCCTTTCTGTTCGCGGGCTGTTTTCAAAATTAGCCCAACTTTTACCATTCCCACCTTGTCAAATCGGACTATTGGTTGGTTTTTCTTGGTTTGACGCGGCATAACCACCAGACACAAGCCTCTAAAATCCTGAATCCTTCGATAATACAAGCATTCTAGCGCGATCGCTGTCACTGTTGGTCGATCTCACCCTTTTTCCCAAATCGTGTATATTGACTTTTGCTTCAAAATAGTGGATAGTGTATTTAGGCAAAGAATTGCCGCTCAGCCGGATGAGAAAGGATGTATAAACCATGACAGCCTTGTTTAACCGCATTCAACCCGCCGCCAAATTCCGCATCACCAAGGGTCAAATTGCCAAATTCCTGGGGATTGCTGAGTCTGCGATCAAAGATATCCAACGCTGGCATTACGTCCTTTTCGTCCATCGCCGGGATAGAGGCGGGCAGTTTATCAGCTATCGCAAATTAGAACAGTGGAAAAATGCTCTAGCTTCCCACATGCAAAAATGCGAAACTTTGCAGCAGCTAAACTTTTTGAAGAGTGCAATTTCTAGAGATAGCAAGAAATACGGCAAGCAATATAATGATGCGGTGAAGCTATTTCTGCACCAAATATGGCAGAAATGTCAAGAAAAATTGCTGCGAGAAAGGGAAGCGATCTTGTCTGGCGGCAAATGGGAAAGTAGCTGCTAGCTAATTGCAGATTTAAGATTGCAGATTTTAGATTGTAAATTGAAGTAAATTTCAAATCGGCAATCTCAAATCTAAAATCTAAAATTGCTCCCCCTGCATTGGCCCCAAATACTTAGTCAAATAAGGGGAAAACACCTCATAAATTAGCGTCAAAGGCTGTTTATGATGCCAAAACAAATAATGGCGACCCCAAAATGGCCCAGTATGTCCAAAAGCCTTTTCTAACGCCTCAGAGTGACCGTAATAAATGCCTTGAACATCGCGATACAACTCAGTTCGCAGCTTTTCTAAACTCAACCAAACGGGAATAGAACGATTTTGCAAATACTCGTCCACGTGGCTAGCTTCCCACCAAGAACAAGCATAAGCTAACCGCTGCCCAGAAGCTGTCCGCAACCACACTTGTCGTCTGACGCGCGGTCCCGGCACGACTTGCATTTGTTCAGGTGCGCCATCTGGGTTCATTCCCACAGGAGACATATCAATTAAATCTACTTCGGTCTTCTCCCCTGTCAGCAATTGCAAGTGGCGCGTCGGGGAACCGTCTCCCAGAAGCAACAATTGCCAAGTCGGTGCGAGTTGCGAATGGGGCAATCCTTGCTGGATAATACTTTCTCCCCCTTGCCAGATCGGCGTGAGGGCGTGCCAAGAGGTTGGCAGGGTGAGGCTGTCTGGTGCTGTGAAAGTCGCAGTCAAGGTTCTTAACATAACTTAACTTTTTCTTATGATAGCGTTGTTCTTACTGTCGGTATGGTTCGTTAGTCTATATAGATCTTTTGTACTATAATTAAGGTGGCGAACAGTCCAAAAAAAAGATATATACTAGCGAGATGTCAAGCAGCAACACTGGTATTGAATGGACTGACAAAACCTGGAATCCAACAACTGGTTGTGACAAGGTAAGCCCAGGATGTCGCTATTGCTATGCTGAAGCACTTACCGAACGCTTCCCTAAAACTTTTCCAGAAGGCTTTAAGCTGACGTTGCATCCAGAACGACTAGAACAACCAAAGCGATGGCGTACCCCTAGTCGTATTTTTGTCAACTCCATGAGCGATCTTTTTCACGAAGATGTGCCGTTTTCTTACTTACAGGAAGTTTTTAGCGTGATGGGAGAAACTCCGTGGCATATCTATCAGATCCTAACTAAGCGCTCAAGCCGTTTATTAGAATTAGCGCCCCATCTTGAATGGTGTGAAAATATTTGGGTAGGTGTATCTGTAGAAAGCCAAAAATATACTTATAGAATTGATGCTTTGCGGCAAGTACCAGCAAAGGTTCGCTTTCTTTCATGCGAGCCTTTATTGGGAGCGTTGGATTTAGATCTGAAAGATATTCACTGGGTAATTGTAGGTGGTGAATCTGGATATAACCATCGTCCTATGCAACCAGAATGGGTAAGAGAGATTTTGCAGCAAACACGGGAAGCAGAGGTTGCCTTTTTCTTCAAGCAGTGGGGAGGAAGGTACTCGAAAGCAGGTGGTAGGATACTCGATGGACGCACTTGGGACGAAATGCCAGATGCTTGGAATCAGCACAAGATTAAGTCCCCAAAGAAATCTTCTAGACAACAAAAGTTAATTGAGTTAAAACCAGAATATCTAATTCCTGCTAAATAAAGAGAGTTTAGAAATGAGTCGGCTTGGTAGTGAGGGTGAGGACATTATCGGGCGTTGGTCTGAGGAGAAGCTAGATTTACTGGCAAAATATCTCAAAGCTTACTCTGCGATTATGAACAAACAAAAGCAAAGCTGGCTCAAGGCTTACTATTATATAGATGCTTTTGCAGGTTCTGTTAGACCCAGATCTAAAGAAGATGAACAGCGATATATTGATGGTTCTCCTTTACGTGCTTTACAAACAGAACCTAAATTTGATGCTTACTGGTTTATAGATGTTTCACCGCGACGTATCGATCGTATACAAGGACTGCGTGACGAGTTTCCAGATTGTACGATTGAGATTCGTCAGGGAAACTGTAACGAAATCTTGTGTAACGATATAATTCCGCGAATTACTTATGCTTCAAAGCAGCGTGCTTTTGTGTTTTTAGATCCTTATGGCTTACAAGTAGATTGGGAAACAGTTAGAAAATTAGCAAATACTAGAACTTGTGATATCTTTGTAAATTTTTCTGTAATGGGGGTTACTCGCCTCCTGCCTAGAGATCAACGTCCAGAGGGGGAAGTATTAGAACAATTAAACAAAGTTATGGGCAGCACTAATTGGCTCGATCAAATATATCAACCACCAAGACAGTTAAGTCTGTTTCCCTCGCTAGAACCTACTCTAAGTCGCGAAACTATCAAAGCGGAAGAGTTGGCAAGCTTGTATGCAGAACAATTGGGATCGCTTTTTGAGTACGTCAGCAAACCAGTTCTGATGAAAAACTCCACCAATTCGGTGTTATATGCCTTGTGCCTAGCCAGCCACAATCAAACAGCGACTAAGATTACAAACGATATTTTCGCTCGATACGAACGTTTAAGGCAATCAGAAAGCTAGTTTTGCTCGTGCGATCGCATCCCCTTCTCCCCTACAACTGTTTCGGGTAGAGTCCCATTTCGCACAATCTGGCGGCTAAGGCTGGCGATCGCACTCTATCCTAGTCGAGGACTTAAGCAAAAAAACAAAGGGCGATAGGAAAAATCGTGGGTTTAGAGTCGCGAGATTGACGCATCACCTTTGTTTTTGGCCCGCCTGCGTAAATCCTGCTAGTCTTAGCAAACAACTCTCCCATCTCAAGATGGAAACCCTTCGCCAAATTATCCCAGTCAAGCGCGAAGCGAAGATCGCGCCGCTTCGCGTTTCGCATTGTGAAAGGCTTTCAAGTTTAAGGCATTGCTTGAGATCAAAATGCGATCGCTCGCTTCCAATGCAAGCCAAGTTATGATTAAACTGTAACTTTCCTCCACCGAACGGGATGAATGCTAATGCTTACTGAACTTAGACAAAAGGCAATAGTACAATCTGGTGGTCTAGTAGAAATCCGTTCTCTAGAACTGCCAGCAGGCGCAACTGTAGAGGTTATTGTACTTCTAGAAACAATACCCGATACCGATGCTCCTCAAAAGTCTTTAACCAGTTTTATTGGAACAGCAAAAGGCATTTTCCCCACCCCAGAGTCAGCGGATCAATTTATTCGTCAGGAACGGGATTCATGGGAATCCTAGATGCAATTCAAGGCAATCTAGTCTACCTGGATGTCAACATCTGGATCTATGCCTTAGAAGGATATCCAGCTTACATTCAAGACTTAACCCAGCTATTCCAAAGCATAGACCAGGGTAATTTGACTGCTGTAACCAGCGAACTGTCACTAGCTGAGGCACTTGTTAAACCTATCCAAAATCAGGACTTAGCACAACAGACAACCTATAAACAATTCATCCGAACTTCACAAAATTTATCAGTTATTCCTGTTAACCGCGATGTGTTAATTGAGGCTGCTAGACTCCGTGCTACTGTCAACATTAAACTACCTGATGCTATCCATGCAGCAACGGCATTGTTGACTCAATGTACCACGTTTCTGACGAATGACCAGAGCTTTAGTCAAGTTCCTGGTTTATCGGTGGTTTTACTTTCTCAGATTAGTTCTCCCTCAGCTTAAGAAGCGCTTCCCCCATTCCCTTTTCCCATACAACTGTTCCGCAGCGAGTGCCATTTCACGCAGCGATCGCACTAATTCCTAGTCATAGCAAACAACTCCCCCAACTCAAGCGCCAAGCGAAGATCGCGCCGCTTCCCTAACCCATGACTTAAAGATCTCCTGGCTACTTCTCTATTCGATGCCAATTTAGGGTAAAGGTAAAAAATAGCGCTCGTCACATCTCAAGAGTAGAACCAGGAAACTTGACTTATGGGAAGAAGCTACGCCGTTGTAGGTACAGGGGCAATTGGAGGCTTTTACGGATCTCTGTTACAAAAAATTGGGCTAGAGGTGCATTTTCTGCTGCACCGAGATTACGAACACGTCCAGAAGCATGGTTTGGCGATTTCGTCAATCAATGGCGACTTTACCTTACCCCAGGTGAATGCCTACAACGATGTAAAAGATATGCCTCGTTGTGATGTCGTATTGATAGCCCTGAAAACCACTCAAAATCACCTACTGCCTGACTTATTGCCACCTTTAATCAAACAAGGGACTGTTGTCATAACCCTGCAAAACGGATTGGGAATTGAACCTGAAATTGCCTCGGTTGTGGGGGAAGATATCGAAATCCTGGGAGGGCTGTGCTTTATCTGTTCCAACAAAATTAGTCCGGGTAAAATTCATCATATCGATTACGGTCAGATTCAGCTAGCCGCTTATGGCACTGACGGTAAACCGCAAGGAATTACGACTGCAATGCGTCAGATTGCCGCTGATTTTGAGCAAGCTGGCATTCCCATCCAGATGGAAGAAAATTTAATGCTGACGCGCTGGAAAAAATTAGTTTGGAATATTCCTTTTAACGGTCTATCAGTAGTATTAAATGCCAAAACAGATGCCATCATGGCTGACCTACACGGTCGTAAAATGGCTGAACAATTAATGCGAGAAGTAGTAGCTGCTGCTTTTGGATGTGGCCTGAAGATAGACGAGAGTTTCATCCAAAAAAGGCTGGAAGATACAGTTAAAATGAAACCCTACCTTACTAGCATGAAACTCGACTATGACTTTCATCTTCCTATGGAAATAGAAGCCATTTTTGGCAACCCAATGCGCGCAGCGCAACAAGTCGGCGTCCCAGTGCCTCAGATAACGATGCTATATCAGCAATTAAAATTTTTGGAAGCCATAGGTAATAACGCAAGTTGCTAGTTATAAACAAGGGCTTTGCTAATGGCTAATGGCTAATGGCGAGATTGGTAAAAATCCAGGATTAGCAATTAGCAATTAGCAATTAGCAATTAGCAATTAGCAACTTGAGTTAAATAGATCAATTGAGTAAATCTGGCTCTTGTTTAACAATCATTTCATACAGAGGTTGGAAGCTAAACCAACCTAGCGAGTGAGTTCCTACCTGGCTATAGGTTAGCTTGGCAATATCGGCATCAATCAAAGTTGGTTTGCCCACTGCTTCAGCCATCAATTGTGCTTGACAACAATTATCCATTGCGATAAACCACCAAGCAGTTTCATCAACTGAATGTCCCACAGTTAGCAAGCCATGATTGCAAAGGATAATTGCTTTCTTTTTTCCTAAAATATCAGCAATGCGCGAACCTTCTTTTGGATCTAACACTACACCAGTGTAATTCTCAAACAAAGCACAATCTTCATAGAAAGCACAAGCATCCTGAGTCAGGGGGTCAAGCATGCGCCTCAGGGTTGACCAAGTTTTACCATAGAGAGAATGAGCATGGGCAGCAGCTATGACATCAGGTCTGGCAAAATGGATTTGGGCGTGAATCGCAAAAGCCGCAGCATTGATGGGTCTATCGCCCTGGATAATCTCACCTTTATGGTTAACTAATATCAAATCTGAGACTCGGATATGACCAAAATACATGCCGAAAGGATTAACCCAAAAATGGTCAGTCAATTCCGGATCTCTGACGGTAATGTGTCCGGCAATTCCTTCATCAAATCTGTAGCGCGCAAACAGACGAAAAGCAGCGGCTAAACGTTGTTTGCGATGCAGGCGTTCATCTTCGAATCGCTCAAACGTAGGTGGTTGAGGAAGTGAGATTGTCGATTGTGACTTTTGAATCGCTAATTGGGGGTCAATAGATGAAACCATAGGTGTTTTCCAACTACAATTTTTCAGCCGATACAACTAAAGCCGACATTGGTACAACCAGTTTATTATCTTTCAAGTAAGGCAGGGTTGTTTCACTAATGGCGGCGCGGATATTTTCCAGATTTTTTTCAGGTTGACGCCGCAGCAAACCACCTGTTCTAGCTGTACCTTTATAAAAAGCTGCAAAAAAATGCTCGGCGCTTTCTAATTCCCAAATTAAAGGTATTTGCTCGACTAAAGGGTTGGTAAATCCCGCATTCTCCAATGCATTGATCGAGTTTTCTGGCTGGCTAAAATAAAAAAATGGTGGCCCCGGCGGCATCGGCACATCTGGATCGCCATAAGTTTGAATCGCCTGATAAATTAGCTGGAAGCCGATGGATTTTTCCATAACATCCCAGACAGTAAAGGCAAATTTACCGCCACCGCGCAGTACCCGAAAAGCTTCGTTAATTGCTTTTTGGGGTTCAGCCAAATGCAAAATCCCAAAATTCATCGCGATCGCTTCAAATTCTCCTGCTTCAAAAGGCAAAGATTCTGCGTCTCCCTGAACCCAATTAAGGTCGGGATTGATTTCTCTAGCTTTGGCTAACATCGCCTCAGAAAAATCTAATCCAGTTACTTGACATTGACGTTGCGCGGCTTGGGCGGCTACATAACCAGGCCCAGTGGCAACATCGAGTAATTTTATCCCAGGTTGAGCATTAACAGCATTCAGCAAAGGTTCAATCATTTGCAAAGTTAGAGAACCAAAAGAATAATGATACTCATCAGCAGATTGTTGCCATCCTTGATATTCAAATTCCCTAAATTCTGCTAATTTTTCCATCACTTCAACCACCCCCCTACAACTGTTCCGGATCGATCCCCATTTCGCGCAAACGTGCAGCCATTGCTTGTGCTTTGTGTCGTTCCCGTTCTAGCAACGCCTCTGCCTCTTGGGCCCGTTGGCGTTCCGCTTGGGCCCGTTGGCTTTCCTCTTGGGCACGTTGACGTTCCTCTTGGGCGCGTTCTTCTGAGAATGGCAGAATATCGCCCAAACTATTCCACCAACGCAACCAGTAGCCCGTCCTACCCTCGTGGGTTCCTTCCCAGACTGCCAAGTACAAGTCTAATCCATCAATCCAATAGCGCCCAAACTCGTTGGGTGTTTGCTGACTATAACGCCCCGACTCTAAAGCATAAACCTCCAGCCGTCCTGTCGTCGGTCGGAAGATTGCATAATAAGGAACTTTGATTACCTGTTCGTAAAAATACCACTTGCCCACACCCTCGGTATGCTCAACCGAATATTCCTCACCGTAGGTAGCAGAAAGAAACTCCATCACGATTTGCGGAATTGTTCCTTCTGTATGGGGTGTATAACTGCGACGGGGTTGGGTTGACTGCCAAGGGTTGACGGGTTTTACATACATCCAGTCCGGTGCTTTGCAAATAATTCGCTCGTCTACAGAAGCACACAAAGCCATATTTGATACAACAATTGCATCTTCCATTAACTGAGGAAATGCTGTTAATGGCTGTCTTAGTGCGGCAGCTAGTAGGGGTTGATCGATATTTTCCACGGGGTCATCGGGTAATACAAAGTCGTCTGGCAGTATAGGCCAGCGAATCGATGGTTTTGAGATTGGTGTTTGAATCGCTTCCATCATCGCACCTCGCGATCGGTACGCCTCTAATTATTGATTAAGTGGAGAAAGGTCGCAAAGCATACATAACTGAATTTGAACTAGGTTTTTTGATGGGAAACCTAGAAAACCAACTCGGATTGCTCCGGTAATGTTTTCCTCGTCAAGGTTAAAAGGGCTTTTTCAGTCAAAGACACTGACTTAACCAAAATAGATCTGTTTAATCTTTGACGATAGAGCCAAAGGCACCGAAAGCACCCTTGGGTATCATCACCCCCTTAACGTAGTCCAAAGAAGGACTGAGACTGGCTATCTCTCACAGGTAATGGTTGTCCAGCTTTGTCCAGTGTTTGGTGGATGGCTTTCCCTCGTAGACCCTTGAGTCTATCCTAATCGGATACCGTGCCATGTGCTGTCTATTTATTTTTAAGTATTACTACTTACGCAGGTTTAACGAGATATGTTTTAAAGATTTGGTAAACCAGTGTTTCTTCGGTGAAGGGAATTATAATATGGTATTCAAACAAATCAAAAAAATCAGGGTACAAGCAGAAGTTATCAAATCATGCACAGCACTAAATCCTTGCTATGGCGCTCCTTCAGCGCAATAGCATTAACTTGTCTGGGTTTTCCCGATGTAGCAAATGCTGCCACTATTGCTCCGCCGTTCCAGAATCAACTTCAGATTGATCGGATTAGCGGTTCTTTTTTTGATAACAATCCCAGTAGAATTACGCAGATGGCGTTTGGTCCTGACAAGCGTCTTTATGCCATCACGCAAAATCGAGGGGTGTATAGCTTCGCCTACGACCTCAACAGTGGCATTTTGAGCGATGGCAAGACTGCAACAAATATCAGCGGTCTTGGCATCGGCTTCCTTGGCAATACAATGTATCTCAGTGCTTATGACAAAATTGTTCGCCTCAGCGATGACAACATCAACGGGATATGGGGTGAGTCAGGCGAAACCAATGTCAATATTGTTGAGGGAATACCCTCAGGCGACAATACGGTAGACCAAATTCAAATTCAGGGTAATACACTCTACATCGGCATCGGAAACCGCACGATTGATGGCACCAATGTAATTTTTTCAGGCAACGATTCCCTTGGTGAAACATCATACGGTGGGACGATTTCTTGGATTCAAGATCTGACTCTAGTTCCCAGCATCCCGAATGCGGCTCAATTAAGAGATAACAACGGTAACCTGTTGAGTGGTTTGGATTTTCTCACCAACAGCAGTCCCTATACTTCAACCGCAAAAGATAAACTAATTGTACATTCTTCAGGAGCGAGAAATCCTTTTGGTATTGCCTTTGACCGCGACGGCAATCTATGGATGACCAACAACTATAATCGAGCTAATTCTAATGGTGATGGAACCAGCAATACCCGTCCCAACTATTCGCTTGATAACGACTTGAGTGATGACGTTTACGACCAGTTTTTTAAGGTGGCTCCACTAGCAGATTACGGCTACGCTAATCCTAACGGGCGAAACAACCCGCAAGCTCTAGCCGCAGGTTTCTTTGCTCCGGAAAACCGGGTAACATCGACAACATTTGATAATCTTTTTACCGATTCATTTATTCTGCATGACCCGAAAAACCCCAAGGGTTTAGGGCCATCCGCATCGCCTGATGGTTTTGATTTTTACAAGGGTAATAAACTACCGATACAGTTCCAGAACAAAGCCTTTATTACCCGCTTTAATAAAGGCCCGATAGTAGAAACAGATGGAGAAAATTCCCTCAGTTACGGGGATGTTGTCTTAGTCGATCCCAGTACCGGGGATGTTAGTTTAGTTGCGGATGGATTCCAGAATCCCCTAGATATTCTTGCCGACTCAGAAGGATTGCTCGTCGCTGACTATAGTGGGGGAATTTATCGCATCAAGAGCGCGTCTAGTTCTACCCAACCCGTCCCCGAACCTTCTACTGTATTAGGCTTATTAACAGCTGCTGCTTGTGGTGCGATCGCCAAACCTGTCCGCCGGACAATCGCCAAGCGTCAAGCCAAGTCAGCATAAAACTTAGAAAAGTAGGGAACGCACAAGCGTCCCTACTTTAAATCATCAATGCGGATGGCGAGACTCGAACTCGCAAGCCAAAGGCACACGCCCCTCAAACGTGCGCGTATACCAATTCCGCCACATCCGCGTTTGTCAGGAGTCAGATATTCATATTAACTCACACTCGCCCAGCTTAACAAGACCCAAGGATAAGAAAAGTTGCTAATTTCTTCTTTTAGCCCCATTCAGCCATGATACGATTAACAGCCGAACACAAAAAGCTGCTTCGCTATCAAGCTGCTTGCGTTCGGCGTAGCCGTCGCGTAGCGAATCGCCGTTCGCAACCTGCCTCGCGTTGCTCGTCGTGGTTCTTCTATCTAACTTCGTGCCACCGCTGTTGTCAAAAGCACAGAAAATGCGCTTCTCTAAAATTCTAATTGCCAACCGGGGAGAAATTGCCCTCCGCATCCTCCGCACCTGTGAAGAAATGGGAATCGCAACTGTTGCGGTTCACTCTACCATTGACCGTCACGCCCTCCACGTCCAGCTAGCCGACGAAGCCGTGTGCATCGGCGAACCCGTAAGCAGTAAAAGTTATCTCAATATCCCCAATATCATCGCCGCAGCTTTGACGCGCAATGTCGGGGCAATTCACCCAGGCTACGGTTTTTTGGCAGAAAATGCCAAATTTGCCGAAATTTGCGCCGATCACCAGATTGTTTTTATCGGACCTTCCCCAGAAGCCATCCGGTCAATGGGTGATAAATCAACTGCTAAAGAAACCATGCAGCGAGTTGGCGTCCCTACAATACCTGGAAGCCACGGGTTGCTAAAAGAAGAGAAAGAAGCACTTTCCCTGGCGCGTCAAATTGGTTATCCGGTGATGATTAAAGCCACTGCTGGCGGCGGCGGACGGGGGATGCGCTTGGTGCGCGAAGCGAGTGAATTCCTCAAACTGTTCCAAGCAGCGCAGGGAGAAGCAGAAGCAGCTTTTGGCAATCCAGGGGTTTATCTGGAAAAATTTATCGAGCGTCCGCGCCATATTGAATTTCAAATTTTAGCCGATTCCTACGGCAATGTTATCCATTTGGGCGAACGGGACTGTTCGATTCAAAGACGCCACCAAAAGCTATTAGAAGAAGCCCCCAGTCCCGCACTTTCCCCGGAATTGCGAGAAAAAATGGGAACAGCGGCGGTGATGGCGGCTAAATCAATTAACTATGTCGGCGCGGGTACGGTTGAGTTTCTCCTCGACCAATCGGGTAACTTTTATTTCATGGAAATGAACACCCGAATTCAAGTCGAGCATCCCGTTACAGAAATGATTACAGGTCTTGATTTGGTTGCGGAACAAATTCGGGTAGCGCAAGGTGAAAGACTCAGCTTAACTCAAGACCAGGTAATGCTACGGGGTCATGCGATTGAATGCCGAATTAATGCCGAAGATCCAGATCATAATTTTCGACCTTCCCCAGGGCGGATCAGCGGTTACTTGCCTCCCGGCGGTAATGGGGTACGGATGGATTCCCACGTTTATACAGACTATGAAATTCCACCCTATTATGATTCTTTAATTGGTAAGTTAATCGTTTGGGGGCCAGATCGTCAAACGGCGATTAGGAGAATGAAACGCGCCCTGCGGGAGTTTGCCATCACTGGTGTGCCAACTACGATTGGATTTCATCAAAAAATCCTGGAAAATCCAGCATTTTTGCAGGGCGATGTTTACACCAATTTTGTCGAGGGGATGATCAAGAAGGGGTAATGGCGTTCCCAGGCGACCGCCTGGGTCACGAGGGTCATGGGTGATGGGCAATTCCTCACCAATTACCCATTACCGATTACCAATTACCCAACCGATGCCATCATCGTTATCAGTCCTTGCTGTCCTAAGAGAATTTCCCGCAGCAGGCTGAAGATGCCAACCCAGATAATGGGGGTAATGTCTACGCCGCCTAAGGGCGGTACGATCTTTCTGGTTATCGCTAAAAAGGGTTCGGTAGGCCAACCAATCAGGTTAAAGGGGAAGCGATTGAGATTGACTTGGGGATACCAGGTGAGTACAATCCGGAAAATGAACAGCAGGGTCATTAGCCCTAACACGATACCCAAAGTCCAGCTGGTGATGGTTGCTGTTGTCATGGCGGTTTAATCTAAGGTCTGGCATTCACTAGCAGCGATTGTCTTGTCAAGATGCCAACACCAGGAATTTCTCCCAGGTTTGGGCAAAACTACCGCTTTCACTACAATTTTAAGATTTGTATCCCCCCAAAGCGTTTTTTCGACTCAACTTTCACGAGTTTTCCGTAGCTGCAATGGCTTCTCAAGGTGCGATCGCAAGGGTAAAATGAGAGGACAGTATCGTTTTGTTACAAAGAGGGCCAGAATTTATGACTCCTTCCTTAGCTAACTTTTTTTACAGTCTGCTCGCCGGTTTGGTAATCGTCGTCATCCCAGTAGTAGTCGGGCTGGTCTTTATCAGCCAGAAAGATAAAATTCAGCGCTCGTAAGACCCACCCGAATCTCAAGTGTGATAGACGAGCAAAAAAGCTTCTGGCTTTAAAGCAACAGAAAAACAATGACGAGGACGCCTACACGCCGTTAGAACGGCAGACAAGCGTCCATTTTTGAATATAGACAAAAGCGGCTCTTGATTTAAAACTAAGCGTGTCAAGCTAAAGTGGAAATGTGGAACACCGACTCGCTGCCCTAACACTCATGCACGGAGAAACAAAATGCTCAATCTGGGCTTGTCTTTTGTCAGCTTTCTAGGAATCGCACTAGCGATCGCTGGTGTAGGTCTATATTTTCTCAGATCGATACGCCCGGAACTAGCGAGAGATCAGGATATATTCTTTGCCGCGATTAGTTTAGTGTGCGGCTTGATACTTCTATTTCAGGGATGGCGCTTAGATCCAATTCTGGCGTTTAGTCAGTACTTGTTGGCAGGATCGGCGGTATTTTTTGCCGTAGAAAACCTTCGCCTGCGGGGCGTTACCACCGAGCAAGCGAAGCGGAATACACCAATTGTAGATAGGGGACGCACCGTCAGCCGAGAATACAACGTTTATCAGGAAGCCGAACTCGACGAAATCGGGGCGGAGGATGAGGAGTACGAAGCTCGTCCTAGAATTCGAGGCAGCAGGGACGCGCGCGCCTCCCGCAATGGAGCGTATGAGGAGGAACCCCGTCCTCGTCCATCCGGGCGACTATCAAGTGCCGATAGAGAAAAACAAGGGTCAGCAGAGCGCCCCAGACGTCGTTCCCGGACAGAAACACGGACGCTAGAACCAACAGATGAGTGGGGAACACCAGAAGAGAATATCTCTTATGAAGACAGACCCCCTCGCCGTAGCAGAACTCGTCCCCCCCGCGAGGAAGAAATCACCGAGACGGAAACTACCTCGCCCCGCCCCAGGCGGCGTCGTTCTGAAGAGTCTGCATCGCGACGCAATCGAGAAGATGTAGAAGCAACGCCAACAGACTACGTTGATTACCAGCCAATTAAAACCAGCAATGAAGAAGATAATTCCGGGAATTTTGACTACTAGACTTTAAATAGGTGGGTATTGTTTGACTAGAGGCTGTTTTTTTGCCTGATACTAACGCAAGCTCATACAGACAAGCAACCGGCTTTGATTGGCAACGGTTGCTTTTTAGCATTTTTATGGAACTGCAACGATGGCGCAAAACCCGCAAGCATACTTAGCGCGAGCGGCTAAAATTAATATTTTTATCAATTACAGCGGCTTGCAGCCGCGTGAGGGAAAGCGTTATCGCGCTCGTTTGTCAAGCGCGCAGCAAAAATGGCTGCGCGCTTGACAAACTTGCGGTGTACCTCATGGGAGTGCAATCCGCTATACAAGGCTCAAAACCTTGTTTTCAACATTCATAAAAGGATTAGACAGCCACATGGGAAAAAGTAAAAATAAAGGTGAAGCTAAATCATATTTACTCTATTCAAACCCGTCAACACTTATATCCAAATCTCAGGATGAATACTAAACTTTTACCAATCGCGGCTTCAGGAGTCCTAGCTACCAGTGGTTTTATAGGTTCTGCTGGCATGGGAGCGATCGCTCTAACCAGCCAATTCTGGCTCGATGTTACTCCAGTCTCTGCCCAAGCTGTTGACGAACAAACGAATATTCGCGTCTATCAACAAGCGAGTGCAGCAGTTGTTTCGATTAATACAGGTAGGGGCACGGGCAGCGGTAGTATTATCAGCCCGGATGGCCTGGTTTTAACCAATGCCCACGTCGTCGGCAACGCCCGCCGTCCCATTACTCTAATCCTGGCAGATGGCAGGCAAGTCCCAGCCGATATTGTTGCCTTTGGTAACAACGGTCTGGACTTAGCCGTTCTGAGAATTCGAGAGGCTAGCAATCTGCCGACGCTGCGACTGGCGCGTCCGGGTTCGGTACAAGTGGGTCAGCGAGCATTTGCGATTGGCAATCCCTTTGGTCGGTTTGCCGGTACGTTCACCGTCGGGATCGTCAGCCGCATTGACCGACAACGGGGCTTGATACAAACCGATGCTGCAATCAATCCCGGCAATTCTGGTGGCCCATTGCTCAACAGCCAGGGAGAATTAATTGGGGTCAATACTGCCATTTTTACCAACGGTTCGACTCCCGGTAATATCGGCATCGGGTTTGCGATTAACATCGACCGGGTGCAGCCTTTCCTCACGGCGGTGCGTCAGGGAAGGGCACCCCGCGTCGCCCAAACACAACCGCAACGATCAAATGTAGTGCCTCAGCAATCTCAACGGTTGGTACTTAACGGTTCGCCAATTTCTGGTTCCCTGGGTAGGGGAGACAATGTGTTACCGGCAGATAACAGCTTCTTCGACTTTTACACGTTTGAGGGCAGAGCGGGTCAGCGCGTCTCGATTGAGATGAGCAGCCAGGAAATTGAGCCTTATTTAATTTTGCTGGGTCCCGATGGCAGGGAACTCGCACAAGTGGGTGATGGCGGTGGCGGCGGCAACGCCAGGATTGCCGCGATTTTGCCGGAAAACGGCACTTATATGTTACTGGCAAACTCGCGGGAACCTGGAGAAACGGGTGCTTACCTGTTACGCGCCGTGGCTAGTAGCGTCGGTCGCCGACTGCAACTGAGGTAAGATGCCTGCATTTTGGAGCTATTGCCAAGCTGGGGTTTGTAGTGGTTGAAGCGATCAGATGAGCGATCGCACCACATAATACCAAATCCGGGTCTAATACCCCCTTTATCAGCTAGACCGCGTAGGCGGTCTTTGTTTGTGTAGGCGCGACTTTCAGTCGTTTTGGGTTTGTGTAGGCGCGACTTTCAGTCGTTTTGGCTCAAAAGGGGTTGTACAACCGGATTTGGTATCAGTCCCAGCTGCTGGCTCCCACATCCTATTAACAAAGATTTCAAACAGCAAATTTTTGATTCAGCATTAATATCATGTCCAATGTGTAACTGCTAATAGCTAATCGCTAATGGCTGCTCTTTTGGCAATTGAAAAGCTCGCAATTAGCAAGCGAGCAATTAGCCATCCATACACTACCGATACCTAAGGACATGATATAATTCCTAAACGTTAAGCAGGGGAAAGCTATATATAGCAGATTAGGTGCAATAAGTCAATATGTTAGACGAAAAGTCGCACTGCACCCGAAGAACGAATAGGAAACTACTGCGTCTAGCAGTATCGGGAATTTTGACGACGGTCGCTACAATTGGCGTGACAGCGATTAACGAGATTGCTTTCTCAAACCCTAGCTGGGTTTATTCCAACCGTGCCGTAGCTCAAGAAGACATCAGCGAAGAAGTATATCGCAAGACAAGTCGGGCGGTAGTCCGCATAGAGACTGCTGACAGCACTGCTAGCGGCTTCATTATCACCCCAGACGGTAAAGTAGTCACGAATGCTCACGTTGTAGGGAATGCCGCTACTGTGACTGTTACCCTGCTAGATAAGAGTCACTTAAGAGCAGATGTGATTTACGTTGGAGAAGTTGATGGCATAGACTTAGCCCTCCTACAAATTCGGGGACAAAAGAATTTGCCAACAATCCGCTTTGGTAGTATCGACTCAGTCAGGGTGGGACAGCCAGTGTTTGCGATTGGCTATCCCTTTGATGTTGGCAAGTCCCTGACTAGAGGTATTATTAGCCGCATCGACAGAAAAAATGGAGAAATGCAAACTGATGCAGCAATCAATCCCGGCAATTCTGGGGGACCGCTGTTGAACAGTCAGGGCGAATTGATTGGAGTGAACACCAGGGGATGGGGTTACGTCGATGGGGGTGTGAATTTTGCAATTTCTGTAGATGCGGTGCAATCTTTCTTAAAAGAACCTCCTCCGAAGCAATGGGCTTGTATTGGTCAGCAGGAACCTCAACAACTTGTGCTGAACGGCCCAGTTGTCAGTGGTAGGCTCAGTAGCGGTGACAACATTTTGCCTAAGAATCGAAGCCTTTGCGATGCCTACAGCTTTGTAGGAAAGGCTGGTCAGTGGGTCAGAATTGACATGGTAAGCCTGGAATTTGACCCCTATTTGATTTTGCTCGACCCGAATGGCGTACAACTATTCTCGGATCAAGGTGGCATTGACCCTGATGCTGAAATAGCGATCCAACTGCAATCGGATGGCAGTTACAGGGTAATTGCTAACTCTCACAGTGCAGGGGAATCAGGAGCTTATAACCTACGCGGCGAGAGCCTGATTTTATGGAAAACCGGCGAACTTCGCTCAGGTGAATATAAGGATTTTTGGTTTTCAGGTCAAGCTGGACAGTCAGTGACGATTAGTTTGGAAAGTCGCGATCTTGATACGAGTTTGTCCCTGTTGGCTCCTGATGCTCAGTCCCTTGGCAGCAGCGACGAAAAGCTCAAAGTTAAATTACCTGCCACTGGCATATATATTGTAAGAGTCAGCACCGCCGATCGCGAAGGCGAAGGTCAGTTCACCCTAGTAGTTCGCGAAAATGGGCTGACTCTGGCAGGTAGCTGAAATCTATAATTGAGGCTGAGACTGCTGCTCTAGATTTTGCACCGATTCGATCAGATCCCGTACCGCATCAACCCCTTGTGAAGGCTCAAATCCCAGGGGGAATTTGCCCCGAACTAGCATTCGTAACCCTAAAGGCCCCAGACTAATTAATCCCTTGATATCGCGGAACGAATTAGCCACCACCTGCAAGCCAAACCGACGTTCGTCAATCCAACCGGCATCTTTAACCAAATCGATTAATACCTTACGGTGGCGAATTGAGCGACTCGCCTGGGAATCCTTGCGATGGAGAATTTCGCTTTTAATTTTACCGATTTGATCCATTGGGGCGACCTCCATCGGACAAACCGCATTGCAGTAATAACAGCGAGTGCAACCCCAAACTCCCGCAGTCCCTTGGTTATATTTTTCTAAACGAGGTGAGGTTTGGGCATCGCGAGAGTCTGCTACCATCCGATATGCCTTAGCCAGCGCATGGGGGCCAACAAAATCGGGATTCACCTCGCGAGCATTGCACTCGGAATAACAAGCACCGCATAAGATACAATTACCCGTTTGATCCAACTTGGCTCTTTCTTGGGGAGTTTGGAGAAACTCGCGTTCTGGAACTTGCCTAGCACCCGTAGATACATAAGGATCGACCGCCTCCAAGTTATCCCAAAAGCTACTCATATCGACCACCAGATCCTTAATGACTGGCATGTTGCCCATCGGTGCGACGGTAATTTCGGGTAGGGTTTCACCTGGAGTTGAATTTGACGCGGCTAGCAACTGTTGCAATCTTTGCATTTCGCTGCCAACATTTTCCTTACATGCCAAAGCCGAACGACCGTTAATCCGCATCGCGCAACTACCGCAGATGGTATTGCGGCAATTTTTGCGAAATGCTAAACTTCCATCTTGCTCCCACTTAATCCGATTGAGGCAATCCAGGATGGTATTGCCTGGATCGACATCCAGGGTATAAGTTTGAATCCAAGGCTCGCTGTTTTGACTCTGCCGTAAAATCTTAAAAAAAACTTGCATTTTCTTGAACCTTTGTCTCGAAATCTAAACCTGCCCTGCTCTTAAGTGTCGCTCAAAGCCAGCGGGTCGTTTCAACATGGGTGGCGGGATCTGGTGACGACAAAACTATCACCACTTCCAGTTTAAAGCCGAACATCGCTACAAGAGCTAAGTCCAGCGCCGTTTTCCCGGTTGACGCTCCCTGTTGCGAGAAACTCGTTTTAAGCTATCTGTACTTAATTTGCTGAGTTTTAAGTAGGGAGATAGGCTGATTAGGCTGGTGGGGATATCTTAACTTTTCAGGGCATCTTTAAAGCTGGGGAAGATCCCGAAGCGGGGGAAGATGGGAAAAAATTCTGCTTCATCTCCCGAACATCCCTCATCTGTGCCACCGAAAAGTCAGATTCCCCATCACCTTTACGCCCCATCATCTTACCTGCCTTGGGGAATCACCCCTTATTCCCCTGTAGCGAGATCAAAAAGATCAACCGATCAAATGCCAGCAAATATCCTGTAAGATATATTTCTCCATCAGCCAAGTCGCTCACATCTGGCAACCCTAAGGTCAGTACCGATCAAAAAATGGCTG
This sequence comes from Microseira wollei NIES-4236, assembly GCF_020521235.1. Lineage (GTDB taxonomy): Bacteria > Cyanobacteriota > Cyanobacteriia > Cyanobacteriales > Aerosakkonemataceae > Microseira > Microseira wollei. The sequence goes on from NZ_BLAY01000030.1 coordinate 21,471, forward strand.
GCGCTATACAACGGTGCGATCGCTTGTACAACCCCAGGTAGACATTTCTTTAAAAATTCTGTAGCAGATCGCTCTTTTTTGTGGTAAGTACCCCGGCGACCCTTGTGTGTTGATTGCCAGATTGGCCTTGGATGTACTTCCGGAAATTGCCCTGGGTAATGCAGGTTTTTAGTCACGGTGAAAATTCTCAAAAACACTTGTCAAAAATAGCAGATTTAAGGATATATTCTTTATAAGGCCCATCTGGGCATGTGCGACTTTATTAAGTTACCTAAAACTGGATATTTCCAAAAACGATGACTGAATCAACACCGAATGCATTAACAGGAAAGGCACTGCTTCAAAAAGTAAAAGAACTCTCCCACTTGCCACGGCGCGAAACAGCAAAGCGCTGCGGGTACTACACCGTAACCAAAAACAGCCAGACACGAGTCAATCTGACCGATTTTTATGATGCCGTTCTGGCAGCAAGAGGCATTCCTCTCAGTCCAGAAGGACCAAAAGATGGTCGCGGTCGCGAACCGACCTACCGCGTAAGCGTCCATAAAAATGGTCAGATTGTTATCGGTTCAACCTACACCGAGGCAATGGGATTAAAGCCTGGTGATGAATTTGAAATCAAGCTGGGCTACAAACACATCCACCTGATTCAGGTTGACAGCGATAAAAGCTCTAGCAACGGTAAAGTAGTAGACGAGGAAGACTCAGACTCTGACGAAGAATAAAATTCGCCAGCCTTGGTTTATATAGCGTGGGAATTCGAGTAATTCTGTCACGGCAAGCTGGTTTGAGCGACCAAGAATCCCCCTGAGTTATCTGGGGGAGTGTCAACTCAATTGACTGACACCAAGCCGGATAGGGCAATCGGAAGCCTTTTTCGCCAAAGCTTGCTGTCAACGAAATCAAAGCTGTTGCTGCTGTTGCGATGACCTTGTTTGACCGGGCAGCTAGTTCGCTTTTGTTGTTTTTTACCCAGGCGCACCCAATGTTGCGGGTAATATGTTTTTTCATAGCCTGGGTAGGGTGCTGGTTACCGATAGCGATCCCAATTGCGCTGGCGATTAATTGGCACCCGCCAAAGCCATTGGCAGCAGCGCAAAAGCTGCCTTTATTGGCTTCGCTTTACCTGATAGCGCCCCTATTATTGTGGGGAATTGCTGGGGTAGAGGGGGGATCTTTTTCAACTTACGGCTTGCCGCCAAACCCTGTTGTTTTAGTTTCTTTAGGGTTGGGGTTCGGCTTAGCCGTAATCAGCTTGGTCGTTATATTTGGCATAGAATGGGCGCTGGGCTGGATTAGTTGGCAGCAGTCAAACTGGCGGCAACTGAAATCGGTTTGGTTGCCGACTTTATTGCTGGGATTGTGGATTGGTGGCACCGAGGAATTAATTTTTCGGGGCTTCGTTTTGAACTCACTAATGGGGGGCGGGTTTAAAGAAGCCTCTGCTGTTTCCGCAGAGATGCTGGTTAAACCCACAGCTACACTTTGGGTGGCAGCAGCAATTTCCAGTCTGATTTTTGCTGTTCTGCATCTGGTTTGGGAAATTCGAGAAACCTTGCCCCAAATACCAGGATTGTGGCTCATGGGAATGGTACTGGTATTAGCGAGGTTGTGTGAGGTCGGGGATCTAGGTTTAGCTTGGGGACTCCACGCGGGGTGGATATGGGGACTCGCTAGTATTGATGCGGCTGGGTTAATAAAATACACTGGTAAGGCATCTGTTTGGATAACAGGTTTGGCAGGGAAACCTTTAGCGGGTGCAGTGGGTATTTTGTGTTTGTTAGCAACCGCAGCGGTTTTGTGGATAATGGAATTGAATCTACTCGCTTCGGTGGGAGAAAAATTTTATTGAACCGCAAAGACGCAAAGGACGCGAAGGAAGAAGAGGGAAGAAGTAGTAAGATTTTACTGGGAAGGGAGTAAAATCTAAAAGCGCTTGGCGGTTAAAATTGTGACTGGATTGAGGGGGGAAAAGCGCGTTAGCTGCCCTACAGAAACGGATCTCGATAGTTGAACTTGCAACAGGTGGTAATTCCAGTTGCGATCGCTCGCCCATTTTACCGCCTCACTCACATGTTCCACGGTTGCCAAGGCTAGTACAATCGATCCATCAGCAGCTAAGTTACCCCCACAAAAACTGAGAATTTTACTCAAATTGCCGCCGCTACCACCAATAAAAATGCGGTCGGGGGCGGGTAAGCGGTATAAAATTTCTGGGGCGGTTCCGTGGATAGAAATAATATTTCTCACTTGAAAGCGCTGACAGTTTTTCTCGATCAGGGCGCTACCGGCGGCGGTTTTTTCTATGGCATAAACTCGCGAAGTCGGAAATAAGCGGGCAATTTCAATCGAAACCGATCCCGTACCTGCCCCGATATCCCAGATAGTTTGTTTGTCTGCTAGGGCTAATTCTCCCAAAACTAACGTGCGGACTTCCCGCTTCGTGATCAATCCTGGGCGATCGCTAAAACTCAAAAAGCTGCCATCGGGTAACCCCAGCATCGGCAGAGATGCTAAATTGGGCAGGGGCAAAATGTCCTCGTCTTTATCGCTCAGAGACTCTCGACGCAGTAAAACTACCACATTCAGCGGGGCAAAGGTTTGATTTAATACCTCTGATATCGCTAAACACCTGACGCGCTCCTCGTTACCGCCCAAATTTTCGCACACCCAGAAATCGTAGTAAATCGATAGATCTAAAACTTCCAGCAGGCGAGCGATCGCATTGGGAGTACGGGTATCGTCGGTTAATACGGCAATCTTGCCCGCACCCTGCTGTAGCGCTTGCGTCAACTCGTCAAAAGAACGTCCGTGGGCGCTAACAAATCGGGCATCTTGCCAAGGTACCTTAATGCGGTTAAACGCCAATTGAACCGAACTGACATGGGGATGAAACACCAACTCTTCTGGAGGTAATAGCAACAGCAGCAGACGCCCCAAACCAAAAAACAGCGGATCGCCAGAGACTAATACTACAATGCTGCAGGTGTTGCCGGTTTCCAGACGGCGGCGAATTTCCCGAATCGCCGGGGTAAAATCGTTCAGAACGATGCGTCTGGCGGGGTGATTGGGGAAATAGTCCAGGTGGCGATCGCTCCCCACCAGCAGCGTCGCCTGCAAAACCAGGTGCCGCACCTCAGCAGTCAGTCCAGCAACCCCATCCAAGCCAATTCCAACTACATGTACCGTCATAATTTGATCGTGGCTAATGGCTAATGGCTAATAGTAAAAAGCTTTGATCTCCAACACGTAGTTAACGAGCTTCACAATTAGCAATTAGCCATTAGCAATTAGCCATTAGCCATTAACCATTAACCATTAGCGTTTTCCCAAGCCAGAACTATTAAACCATTAAGGATGGCAGATGCAACGGCAGAACCGCCTTTGCGCCCGGCAACGCGAATTTGGGGTACTGGAGTTTGCGCCAGGACTGCTTTGGACTCGACCACGGAAACAAAGCCAACGGGTGCGCCAATTACCAAAGCGGGTGATACGGGTGCCAACTTCAACTCAGTACACAGCGCCAGCAGAGCCGTAGGCGCATTGCCGAAGACAAAAATCCCTTGGGGGAATTTCTGCCAGCATTGGAGTAATCCGGTTTCGGTGCGAGTTTTGCCGGCAAGTGCAACGTCTGCTGCCTGAACGGCACAGATGAGGGGGTTGTTAAAGGTTTTGGCGACCATCCAGGCAACCCCTTTTTCAACCATTCCCACATCTGTAACAATAGGCACGCCTTGCTGGAGAGCAGTGATTGCCGCTGGGATCGCTCCTGGACTGAACCGAATCAGGTGCTTAAACTCGAAGTCAGCCGTACTGTGAATCACTCGCCGGACAATCGCGTACTCGGCTGGACTAAAGTTATGTTCGCCGATTTCTTGGTCGATGATGGCAAAACTTTGTTCCAGAATTGGGTGATTGAGAGAAATCATGGAAATTTTGGATTTTAGATAGATGGATTTTAGATTATGCGGACTTTTAACCAAATTCCCCCAATCTAAAATCTAAAATCTAAAATCTAAAATTCTAATACAGGCCAGTCAGGTTCGCGATAGTAGCGAGTCATATCGTCAAACTTGCGAAGTTCGGCGCGGTGTACCAAGATTTCTTGGGGATTATCGAGCCATTGGAGGTTCAAATCGGAAAAAAGATTGCTGAGGCGATCGCTATCGAGATTGGACGGGATATCGCCAAAATAGCCAAGGGTGACGTGGGCGGTGAAGCCGTACTGCTGTTCGATCCCCAAAGCGATTAAATCGGGAGTTTGATAGAGCGCCCGACGTAATTTTACAATGCGATCGTAAGATTGCTCATCCGCTGGCACAAGACTTACCCCCAAGGCTCTGGGCATGACGATCAGTCCCAACAGCTGCCATCGAATCGGGTTTCCACCGCTGACCAAAGGCTGGGACTGTTTTAAGATTTGGTCGATAGTATGGCGCAGATGCGGTTCAAAATCAGGCTTTTCCCCTGTAGCGTGACGGTAAGCATCGTCCCAAATCAAATCGGCTAAAGTGAGATGAAAGCTAGATGGAGGCAGGGGAACCATTAACCCAGGGTCAATCTGCTGCGCGATTTGCTCTTGACAAGCCTTCAAATTTGTATAAAATTCCTCGTTTTTTGACTCATCTTCCCAAGGCGGGGTAATCAATGTATACCCAGGAAAAGGTACAGCTTGCCTGCCACCCTCTGGACGCGGTTCAAACTTTGAAGATTCCTGAACGTGCTGTACTTGGAACCTATAAGTTTCCGGCTGCGTCATCCGTGCCACTCGGTTTAAGTAAGTTGGATAGTTATCGTCCACCTTCGATTGCCTCCCGTGCTAACTTGATTTTAAAGTTGGGCGCTATGGAAATGCCGTTTATTTTTAGAAGCTGTTTTTCTGCAAAACTGGGAAGCCGATGCAAAAAAATGCCCAAATCTTATACGAATCACAGTTTAGCAAAGAAGAACGAGGTTTTGAATCCTTAGGGACTATGGCAATTTACTTTTACTGGGGGGAAGATGATTTTGCGCTGCACAAAGCGGTTGACAAATTGCGCGAATCGGTTATCGATCCCCAATGGGCTAGCTTTAACTATGACAAAATTGCGGCGGAGCGACCAGAGGGGGTAATTGAGGGTTTAAATCAAGCCATGACGCCCCCGTTTGGCGCTCAAAGGCGTTTGGTTTGGTTGTGCGATACGACGGTATGTCAGCAGTGTTCCGAAGCGCTGTTGGCGGAATTAGAGCGCACCTTCTCTGCCCTACCCGACACATCCGTCGTTTTGCTCACGACGCGCAATAAACCGGATGGTCGGCTTAAATCTACCAAACTGCTGCAAAAACATGCGGAAATTAAAGAGTTTTCCTTAATTCCGCCCTGGAAAGAAGACCTACTTGCCCAGCAGGTAAAGCAAGCTGCCTTCGATCTGGGGGTGAAGCTGACCCCAGAAGGGATCGATTTGTTGGTGGACGCAGTGGGGAACGATACGCGACTGCAAGATAGCGAACTGAGAAAGTTGCAGCTTTACGCCGATAGTACCCAAAAAACTTTAAGTGCCGACGTTGTTGCCGCCTTGGTAACGGCGAATACTCAAAATAGCTTTAAACTAGCAGACGCGATTCGCGAGGGGGATACAGGACGCGCATTAGCCTTAGTCGAGGATTTAATCGCGCGTAACGAGCCACCCTTGGTAATTGCGGCTACAATTATCGGACGATTTCGCACTTGGTTGTGGGTGAAGCTGATGACAGCAGAGGGAATTCGGGATGAAATGGCGATCGCAAAAGCTGCCGAAGTGCCGAACCCCAAGCGCGTCTACATCCTGTTAAAGGAAGTCCAGTCTATCAGCTTGCACCAACTCCAGAAAACCTTGCCCATCCTGCTAGACTTAGAAGTCAGCCTCAAGCAGGGATCGGCAGCAAAAACCACCCTAATTGCCAAAGTTATCGAACTTTGCCAAATTTTGAGGACTGTCAGTCGTCCGTAGTCAATAGTTAAGAAAAAAACCACCAACTACTGACGCTGTGGCGAGTTGAGATCGCAGGACTTACGCAAAGAAACCGGGTTTCTATGAAAAATCGTTGGTTTGTCAACCAGAGATCGAGGTCTCACCTTTGTTTCTTTTCTCGTCGTGGGTAAGTCCTGCAACTGTCGATTTGGGCATTGATGGTTGTTGACATCCTCTGGGAGCTGAAGGTACGGAGATTCCTACCATTCAAAAGAGTAAGGGCGGGTTGACGGTTGAGCGCAAACTGCTACTACTGTAGTCTGACACTTGCTTCCAAGTGCGTTTAGAGTCTCGGATAGCCCACCCGCGACTTATGTATCGTTGAAAAATGCAACAAATTTTTGACTTATGCCTGGAAGTGTAGATTATAAACTATTGACTATTTGGCTTCCCTATTTTGTTTCAGGCTCGGTTTCACACCGCCTAGGGTGGTATATCGACTGCCAAACTAGGTGGGTCGTTGACCACTACCCATAATACAATAAAGCCGTCGTAGAACGACGGGGCTTGTATGCCAAATTTTTGGTCAAAGTGCGCCCCCACACAAGTGACTACTGATAACTCAGGAACTTTACTCCCCTAAAATAGTTCAAAAAATACAACCAGTTGATATGGTTGTTATCCCTCTCGAACCATTATGTCCAATAATTGCCGTCCTATTGCTCGACCCATGTTGAATCGGATACTATCCCAATCTCTGATTGTGGGAGTTCTCTCCACCTGGGGTTTACTTTCCGGGGTGACTGTTGAGTTGTCTTTGGGTTCCCCTAGTTTTGCCTTTCGTTCCAGCGCCTTAGCGCAAAGCGACGATGAGATCAATCGCTACGCCCAAGCAGCTAGAGAGATTGAGTCCAGTCGTCAAAGCGCCTATAACGAAATTAAGGGAATTATCGGCGGAGAAGTTCCCTCGTTTGCTTGCGACCAAAGACCTGGAAGCCTCGAAGCTCTCCCCCCACGCGCCCGCGATATTGCCGCTCGCTACTGCGACGAGGCTGAGAACATTGTTAAAAAGAATAATTTCACCAATGAAAGCTTCAATGCGATTACACGCATGCGGCAATCTGACCAGGCGCTGGAACGACGAGTCCAAGATGCCCTAAATCGCCGTTAACCCTAGAGGTAATTTGAGGCTTAGGGTTCAGTCTCGATCAAAATTGCAGATAGCTTTTCGCTTGGCATGAATGTTTTTCATGTGTTTCTTTACCGTGTTGAGGGTGATGAACAGTTCATCCGCAATTTCTTTATACGAGTAATTGGCTCGATAAAGTAACCACACCTCGGCTTCGCGGGGAGTTAAGCCGTATTTGTGGACATCGGTTGTCACGATCCTTTGGATCGACTGATATCGATCTTCTAACGTCACCAACAGGCAAGGACGCTTGATTTGTTCTAATTTAAGCCACCGCACGCGAACGCGAAATGCGACGGAATCGCCTTTGGTAATTTCCGACTCAATAATCATTTTTTGAGTCGGAAATAAGTCGCGACTTTCAATTAAGGACTCGCAAACATGCCAAATTTCTGCTGGCACCGGGTTAATTGGCGAATTTCCTGGATGCAGTTGCTCGCAAATCATTGTGGCACACTGATTGGCATGAAGGCACTCCCCTTGTTCCGTCAGAATCAAAATCCCGTCAATAAAGCCTTCCAAAACGGCTTGCAAGAGCGAAATAGGCTTCAAATTGGTTAAAGCAGCGTCTTCTAACTGTTGGGTTTGAATACTGGGTTGTTTTGGAACAAGCCTAAGGGCTTCGTTACTGTAAGTTGAAAACATGAATTACCTGCTTGATTTATAAATCGTTATCCGTCTTGGGTCTTGGGTCTTGGGTCTTTGCACCCCTATTACCTACTACCAATTACCCATTAGCTATTACCGATTGATTTTGAGAATGCACCCCAGTCGTATTACTGATTTTTCAGTCATCATGTATCTAAATCCATTGCAAATCACCCGGATGCGTGAATATGCGGATGTTATGACACTAAGTCATCTGACTGGAAAATTGCCCTATCTGGCTTGAATTCTGGACTTTTGAGCCAGGAGAGGGCAACCAATCTGGAAACTGTCACTCTCAATACTACAAGGGATACCTATCCCCCTACCCCTCGACGGCGCGGAGAGGGCGGTAATCCTGCCCCCTTCGCTGGCAGGATACTCCCAGGACTGACGCACAAAGAGGCCATCACCAAAGTTTCTGAGTCAATCTCTGGTTGCCAAACCAACGATTTTTCGGAGAAACGGTGATTGGGGTAAGTCCTGATATCATGTCCGCGAGAGATCGGTAGTGTATCGATGGCTAATTGCTAATTGCTAATTGCTAATATAGTATTTTTCCTGACATTAGCCATTAGCGATTAGCTATTAGCAGTTACACAACCGTTGCGGGACATGATATGACTCCTCTTCTGGTTGGGGAGGGTTGATGCGATCGCTATAATCGTGGCAACTAATTCTACAAAAATACCTTTATGATCCAGAATGCTGATGAGCAACTCCTGTCGCTCAAGCAAAATCCAGATGAACTCTTGGCTAAAGATGAAAAGTTGCAGGAGTTTTTAACTTGGTATAGCCATCTATCGGTTTTGCTCAAGGTTCCTGACAAAGCGACAAGCGTTCGAGCTTTTTACCTAGACCTTGAAATGTTTAAAATCGAAAAGGCTAATTGCTAATTGCTAATTGCTTAGATTCTTTCCTAGCAAATCAATTCCCCAAGGGGGAAAGAACGCGCGAGCGCCGCCTATAATCTAGTCTGATAAAGGAGTCGATATTATGTCTCAAATATCGCGTCGTCGCTTTTGCCAATTTGCCGTAACGACTCTCGCTACCCTCGGTTTGAGTCAGTTAAACTTGATGCCAAAAGCGGAGCGTTACGGTAAATTTTTAGCCCAAATTACTCGCCGTAAACTTGCTTTATTAGTGGGAATTAATCAATATAAAATTTTGCCTTTAGATGGCTGTATCACTGATGTGGAGATGCAGCGCCATCTGCTAATTCATCGGTTTGGATTTAATCCGAAAGATATCTATATTATCACCGATCAACAGGCAACTCGTCAAGGAATTTTATCGGCGTTTGAAGAACATTTAATTAAACAAGCTAAACCAGGAGATGTGGCAGTATTTCACTATTCTGGTCACGGTTCCCTTGTCCGCGATCCTCACCCGATTATGACTGATTCATGGGTGGATGGGAATAATGTAAACGGGACGTTAGTGCCAATTGATAGCACCTTAAGCATTAAAGCTGGTGGGGAAGTCAGAGATATTATGGGGCATACTTTATTTCTGTTGATGTCGGCGATAAAAACAGAAAATTTTACGGCGGTGATTGATAGTTGTTTTTCCGGTAGTGCGACCAGAAAAGAATTTAAAGAGCGGGTAATCAATGGTAGGGAAAGCTTAGAAATTTCGCCACTGGAGAAGTCTTACCAAGAACGGTGGCTGGCTCGATTAAATCTGACGCCTGAAGAATTTGTCAAGGGGTATAAAACTGGGGTTGGTAACGGAGTTGTATTAGCGGCGACAAACCGCAATCAAACTGCCAAAGATGTGCATATTAATGGCTTTTTCGCCGGGATTTTTAGTTACCTTTTAATTCAGTATCTTTGGGAACAGACGAGTACGCCGGATCGGGCGATCGCATATACCAATCAACAAATTCCTGAGAGTTGGGAGCAAAATCCTACCTATGAGGTGAAAGTTGGCAGTGGCTACGGTCAGCAACCAATTTATTTGCTCGATCCTGCTACTCCCGCCGCCAATGCTGCGGTTACTGAAGTCAACAGAAATCGAGCTACATTGTGGTTAGGAGGATTAAACCATAGGGCTTTAGCAAATTCAACTCCGGGTAGGGTTTTGACTGTTGTTAGTCCGCCGGAAAATTTAGGGAGTAAAGTGACTCTACAGTCGCGTCGGGGTTTAGTTGGAATTGCAACTTTTACAGGGAATATTAAACCTGGAATGCTTTTGCGTCTGGGTGATTAATTTTTTATTTGAGGCGGGCAGAATGCCCACCCCACAAAACCAGAAAAATTCTTGTGGGGTGGGCGAGGCGGGCAGAATGCCCACCCCACAAAACCAGAAAAATTCTTGTGGGGTGGGCGAGGCGGGCAGAATGCCCACCCCACAAAACCAGAAAAATTCTTGTGGGGTGGGCGTCTCGCCTGCCCTTTCCGGAAGCAGAATGCCCACCCCACAAAATCAGAAAAATTCTTGTGGGGTGGGCGTCCCGCCTGCCCTTCCCGGATTTTTGGTACAATTAATTTCAAAAATACAAAGAGAGAATGTTATGTATACGCTGAAAGTTCAGAAAATGGGCGATGCTCTAGTAATTACTTTGCCTGAAGAACTTTTAAAACAGCTTAATCTCAGCGAGGGAGATAGTTTGTTGCTGACAGAAACTCCTGAAGGGATGCAACTAACAACTGGCAATCCGGAGTTTGAAACAGCAATGGAAATCTACAGAAAAGGTAGTGAAAAATATAAAAATGCCTTGCGGGAGTTAGCTAAATGAGCGAACCGCTTTGGATATCTGAAGATGTGGCGAAAGCTATCCATGCGGATCAAATTGCTCAACATGGAGGACGTTCGGGAATCAGAGATGAAAATTTGCTGGCGGCTAGTTTAGCTAGACCTCGACATCTATTTACTTACGGTCAACCGAGTCTGTTTGAACTAGCAGCAGCTTATGGATATGGTTTGGCGAAAAATCATCCATTTATCGACGGTAATAAAAGAACCGCTTTTATGGTGATGTACACATTCCTGGGATTAAATGGCTATTTACTTGAGGTGGCTGAAATGGAAGTGGTGGAGATTGTGGAACGGTTGGCAACTGACCAAGAAAATCAAGATTCTCTAGCTCAATGGTTAGAGGTAAATTCAGTAGATGGGTAGGTTGGGTTTCGTACCTTAACCCAACGCGCTTACGGCGGTTTTCAATTGGGTGCAACGCAACATTGTCGGGGCACGGCAGAAGAAAATCTTTGAGTTGGCGACAAAACTGACTCATGTTCCCTACTTCCGATTAGACTTCTCCAGAAAAGAATCTCAAAGACAGGTGGCATCGGTTGTGCAAGTTGAGGAGTTCTTTTGATCCAAACCTCCTTGTCCTCCTTGTCTCCCTTGTCCGATGGTTTACGATATCAATGCCATCGAAAATGATATCAGTCAAATCGATCGGGAGTAGGGACACGGCATCAGTAACTTTTGCCACCAGCGCCAAGGTTTTCTCCTGCCGTGTCCCGACCATGTCGTATTGCACCCCATTGAAAACCGCTGTAATCTTCGGGTGAGCTGATAACTTTCCACCACATTCCCGACGTTACGTTTTTTATCCACCTGCATAAGTTCCACCGCACCGGATATATCTTGCAGTAGAGATTCCATCAGACGCAAGAGAGGGCAGGTGCAGCTATGACTCAACCACCGAACAGAGATGCCATTGAGCAGAAGTCGCCCGTTTTATTGCATAAAGTAGTATCGCTTCTGGGGAAAAAACCTCACTCAAAAGCCTTCCCTGCGAGGGAAGGGGGAGAAAGACGCCCCTCTGCTTGCAGGAGAGGGGTTGGGGGTGAGGTTTTATTGGCTCTATTGCTCGGTTTTCTCTTGGTATCAGAGTCTGTCCCTGCTACGCCGAGGCGCATGGGTGCAAGCATTGCCCAACAGCCAGGTGCTACCGGGCAAGAGGCGACTCGCGCTGCTGCCGAACGAGCGTTGCAGGAGGGAACGCAACTATTGCAGCAAGGAACAGCAGAATCTTTACGACAGGGAATTGAAAAATGGGAAGAGGCACTGCGGCTTTATCGGACGCTGGGGGAGAAGGGATTGGAAGCTTTTACCTTGTTGAGCATCGGTAGAGTCTACTCAGATTTAGGAGAGAAACAAAAAGCGCTCGACTACTTCAACCAATCTTTGCCTCTTTGGCGTGCCGTGGGCAGCAAATCAGGAGTAGCGATTACCCTCTATAGCATCGGTAGAGTCTACGAAGCATTGGGAGAGAAACAGAAAGCACTCGACCACTACAACCAATCCCTGCCCCTTTTTCGTGCCACCGGGGAAAAAGCAGGAGAAGCGATTACCCTTTACAGTATTGGTGGAGTCTACTACGCATTGGGAGAGCAACAGAAAGCGCTCGACTACTTCAACCAATCCCTGCCCGTTTTTCGTGCCACCGCCGACCAAGCTGGGGAAGCAACTACCCTCAGTAACATTGGTGGAATCTACTCCGCATTGGGAGAGAAACACAAAGCCCTTGACTACTTCAACCAATCCCTGCCCCTTTCTCGTGCGGTGGGCGACAAGGCACAGGAAGCTCGTACCCTCAGTAACATTGGTCGAGTCTACGACGATTGGGGAGAGAAACAGAAAGCACTCGACTACTTCAACCAATCCCTGCCTCTTGCTCGTGCCGTCGGCGATCGCTTTGGGGAATCTATTACCCTCAATAATATCGGTCGAATCTACGACGATTGGGGAGAAAAACAGAAAGCGCTCGACTACTTCAACCAATCCCTGCCTCTTGCTCGTGCCGTCGGCGACCAAGCAGGCGTTGCTGTTACCCTCAATAACATCGGTTTAGTATACGACGCATTGGGAGAAAAGCAGAGAGCGCTCGACTACTACAATCAATCCCTGCCCCTTTCTCGTACCACAGGTGACAAGAGACAGGAAGCCGTTACCCTCAATAACATCAGTCAAGTCTACTCTGCTTTGGGAGAGAAACAGAAAGCGCTCGACTACCTCAACCAATCCCTGCCCGTTTTTCGAGCAGTGAGCGATCGCATTGGGGAAGCGACTACCCTCAATAACATCGGTCAAGTGTACTTAGAGTTGGGAGAGAAACAGAAAGCGCTCGACTATTTCAACCAATCCCTGGCGCTTCGCCGTGCCTTGGGCAACAAGGCTGGGGAAGCAGATAGCCTCAATAACATCGGTGCAGTCTACTTTGCATTAGGAGAGAAACAGAAAGCGCTCGACTACTACAACCAATCTCTACCTCTTTCTCGTGTCACCGGCAACAAATCAGGAGAAGCTCTTACCCTCTCTAATTTCGCCTATCTAGAACGCGACAGAAACAATCTCAACGCAGCACTAACCAACATCGAAGCAGCAATCAAAATAATCGAACAACTCCGCAGCAAAATCATCAGCCAAGACCTCCGCGCTTCTTACTTTGCCACAGTCCAAGATTATTACAAATTTTACATCGACCTCCTAATGCAATTGCACAAAACCAACCCCACCAAAGGTTACGACGCACTAGCATTGCACATATCAGAACGCGCCAGAGCCAGAAGTTTTTTAGAACTGCTCGCCGAATCAGGTGCAGATATTCGTCAAGGAGTAGATCCCCAATTACTCGCCCAAGAACGCAGTTTACTCCAACAACTTAACGCCGCCGAAGCCACTCGCCTACAACCCCGTCAAGGCAGCGAAGCCGACTTAAAAGCACTCGAACAAAAAATTGCCACCCTCAGCAACCAACTGCAAGAATTAGAAGCGCAAATTAAACAAAAAAGTCCCCGCTATGCGGCACTGAAATATCCCGACCCCCTCACCTTGCCACAAATTCAACAACAAGTACTCGATAACGACACCATCTTATTACAATATTCCCTCGGAGATGACCGCAGCTATTTATGGGCAGTCACAAAAACCGGCATTACCAGTTACGAACTACCCAAACGCGCAGATATAGAAGCCGCAGTTCAAACCTATTTAAAACAAATTAAATCAAAATCCCCCAACCCTGAAACCGGAACTCAATTAAGCCAAATCTTACTCGCACCCGTAGCCAATCAACTCGGCAATCAACGCTTATTAATTGTCGGTGACGGAGTGTTGCAATTAATTCCCTTTGCTGCCTTACCTTTAGGCCAAAATCCCTTAATCGCTCAAAACGAAATAGTCACCCTGCCTTCAGCTTCCAGCATTGCCATTCTGCGCCAACAAGTGCAAGGACGCACCCTCGCCCCGAAAGCGATCGCTGCCATAGCAGATCCAGTATTTGAATCAAACGACTCCCGCCTCCAGAACAGCGCACAAACCCAGGCAGAAAGCAATAATCTTAATGGGATGGCATTGACGCGATCGCTAGATGACTTTGCTTTTGGACGTTCATTTGGTCGCCTACCTCAAACCCGCCAAGAAGCCGATGCCATCCTCGCCTTATTCCCCAAAAACGCCCAAAAATCAGCCTTCGATTTCCAGGCTAATCTCGCCACTGCAAACAGCCCCGATCTCGCCCAATATCGCATCGTTCATATTGCCACTCACGGACTGTTAAATGAAACTCGCCCAGAATTATCGGGACTGGTATTTTCTTTGTTTGACGAACGAGGAAAATCGCAAGAAGGCTTCCTACTAATGAGCGATATTTTCAACTTAGATTTACCGGCAGAATTGGTAGTTTTAAGCGCTTGCGATACCGGATTAGCCGGAGTCACAACCGATGACACAAAGAAAACTTTGAAAGAAGCTAAACCGGGAGAAGGTATTAGCGGTTTAACCAGAGGATTTATGTATGCCGGAGCAAAGCGAGTCGTGGTTTCTTTGTGGAGCGTTAGTACGGTAGAAACTTCAGAACTGATGCAAATTTATTACCAAAAGATGCTACGAGCGGGTTTAAATCCCGTGGCAGCGATGCGCGCCACTCAGTTAGAAATGATTAAGTCTCAACAATGGAAAGCGCCTTATTACTGGGCATCTTTTGTGGTTCAGGGTGAGTGGAGATAAACATTGCTACTTACTTATAAACTTCATATAAACCCGGTTGTTTGGCGTAAGATCGTGTGGGGTTAATTGCCGATAGCTGAAATCGAAAAACCTAAGCGGGAAATTTTGTATTAGGTGTGGCGGATAGGCAAGCTGCGAAATCAGAGTGACCGTCTGTTATATCAAATCCGGTTGCATCGGAATGATTAACATTGTTTGTAGGGGCACGGCGGCAGAAAACCTGCGAGTTAACGGCAAAGCTTATTTATGCCGTGCCCCTACAAAGATCGTTGATACCATTGAAAATTTCTCTAATTCCGATGCAACGGTCAACGATATTATAGCGGATTGCACTCGAATGAGGTACACCTTCGTTTGTGTAGCGGCACCCTTAAGGGTGCCGCTACACAAACGAAGCGATAACGCTTTCCCTCACGCGGCTGCAAGCCGCTGTATATCAGCCATCATATTTACTTGCTAAAATCTCAAGTACAGGACTTACGCAACGCCTCTAGATGTAGGGGCAACCACGGGGGATTGCCCCTACAAAACACTATTTATGGACGAGCTGCGTAAGTCCTGAAGTAGATGTATCCAGGATACAAAAAGCTATTAACTATGACACTCAAAGAATTAGAAAAACAACTCCTGGCTTTAACGCCAGCCGAAAAAGCACTGGCAATAGAACTATTAGCCAAAAGTTTAAGTAACACTTGGCAAGGAATCGAAAAAACTCCCGGTGTCTGCGGTGGCGATGCCCGGATTGCCGGAACTCGCATCCCTGTTTGGGTACTGGTGAACGCTCGTCGTTTAGGAATCGCCGAAGCAGAACTATTATATGACTACCCAACTATATCAGCTGCTGACTTAGCAAATGCTTGGGCTTATGCTGAGGCATATCCTGATGAAATTGAAATAGCAATCAAAAACAATGAGGAAGATTAACAGATGGCGCGTCTTTATGCAGACGAACAATTCCCAAAGCGGGTAGTAGAATTGCTACGAAATTTAGGTCACGATGTTCTAACAGTACAGGAAGCAGGAAAAGCAAATCTTAAAATTCCTGACGAAGAAGTGTTAGCCTTTGCTGTGAGCGAACAACGGGCAGTTTTGACTTTAAATCGGCAAGATTTCTTCCGACTTCACCGCTTACAACCAGAACATTTTGGTATCATCGCCTGCAAAGACGATCAAGAGCGGGAAAGAATGGCGACGCGCATTAACGAAGCTATTTCTGCATTTGAAACCTTAAGAGGAAATCTGATTCGAGTCAACCGTCCCCAGGGATAAACAGCAAACTCGCCCTCCCCCTCTCTCCTCTTCCTTCGCGTTCTTCGCGTCTTCGCGGTTCAAATTCTTAAGATCTCTGACGCCCTGCGAAAAAATGTAACAACATGTAAAGTATAATCAGAAATCGGAAAACGCTTGTCACGAGTAGGGGAAGAGCAATCGAATGCGAGTTGCGATCGCTGGCGGGGGTCTAGCAGGACTCTCCTGTGCCAAATATCTCACCGATGCGGGTCATACTCCCATCGTCCTAGAAAGCCGGGACGTATTGGGCGGTTTAGTAGCCGCATGGAAAGACGAAGACGGCGACTGGTACGAAACTGGACTGCACATATTTTTCGGGGCTTACCCCAACATGTTGCAGCTGTTCAAAGAACTCGGCATCGAAGATCGGTTGCAGTGGAAAGAGCATACCATGATCTTCAACCAACCCGACAAACCCGGTACTTACTCCCGGTTCGACTTCCCCGACATCCCAGCACCGTTTAACGGCGTCACCGCGATTCTGGGTAACAACGATATGCTGACCTGGGAGGAAAAAATTCGCTTCGGACTCGGTTTGATTCCAGCGATGATTAAGGGTCAGAAATACGTTGAGCAAATGGACAAATACTCCTTCTCGGAGTGGATGCGAAAGCAAAACATCCCCCCAAGGGTAGAAAAAGAAGTCTTCATCGCCATGTCCAAGGCGCTCAACTTTATCGGCCCGCAAGAAATTTCTGCGACTATTATCCTCACCGCCCTCAATCGTTTCCTTCAGGAAAAGAACGGCTCGAAAATGGCCTTCCTGGATGGTTCTCCTACCGAGCGACTTTGTCAACCATTGGTAGACAAAATTACTGCTGCTGGCGGGGAAGTACGCCTGAATTCTCCCCTCAAAGAAATTGTGCTAAACGAAGATGGCACGGTGAAGCATTTTCTGATTCGGGGACTCAAGGGCGCACCGGATGAAATTTTAACCGCCGATGCTTACGTTTCCGCCATGTCGGTGGATGTGGTTAAAGTGATGCTGCCCAAACCTTGGAAACAAATGGAATATTTCCAAAAGCTGGATGGTTTGGAAGGCGTCCCCGTGATTAACCTGCACCTGTGGTTTGACCGCAAGCTGACGGATATTGACCACTTGCTATTTTCCCGTTCTCCCTTGCTCAGCGTCTACGCCGACATGAGCAACACCTGCAACTCATATTCCAACCCCGACCGTTCGATGCTGGAACTGGTGTTGGCACCGGCTAAAGATTGGATTAACAAATCCGAGGCCGAAATCGTCGATGCCACGATGGCAGAGTTGAAAAAACTCTTCCCCAACCATTTTTGTGGTGAAAATCCTGCTAAATTACTAAAATCCCGCGTGGTGAAAACGCCGCGCTCGGTTTATACAGCGACGCCGGGACGCCAGCAGTATCGTCCTTCCCAAACCACTCCCATCGGGAATTTCTATCTTGCAGGTAGTTACACCATGCAACGTTACTTGGGGAGTATGGAAGGGGCCGTACTTTCTGGTAAGCTGACAGCGCAGGCGATCGCTGAAGCTGTTGCCAAAACAGCCCAAAAGGAACCAAAAATCCCGACAACCTCCCAGCCTGCGACCAATGCTGCAACTGTCTAACTCCCCCCCCCGCATGAGAACGCTGGCCTCTCTGGAGCAATCTTACGAACTGTGCCGTCAGATTACCGCCTACTACGCCAAGACGTTTTATTTAGCCACTTGGCTACTACCAGCCCCTAAGCGTCGGGCGATTTGGGCAATTTATGCTTGGTGTCGTTCGACAGATGAACTGGTAGATGGCCCCCAGTCCGGTGCAACGACTCCCGAAACCCTAGACCGCTGGGAAAAACAGCTAGAATCGGTGTTCGCAGGTCATCCTGTCGATGACACCGACGTTGCTTTGGTAAATACTGTGGAACGCTTCCCGATAGAGATTCAACCGTTTCGGGATATGATCGCGGGGCAGCGGATGGATTTGTACCGCAGTCGGTACGAAACTTTTGAGGAACTCAATCTCTACTGTTATCGGGTGGCTGGTACGGTAGGGTTGATGTCCACCGCCGTGCTGGGTGTGGATAAATCGAATTACACCTCACCCTGGAATTGCTGGCGGGATATTTATATTCCCACAGATGAAGCGGTCGTATTAGGCATCGCTAAGCAGTTAACCAATATCCTGCGCGATGTGGGCGAAGATGCCCGCCGGGGTCGCATTTACCTGCCCTTAGAAGAATTAGCGCTATTTAACTATACCGAGCAAGATCTATTTAAGGGGGTAGTTGATGAACGATGGCGCGAGTTAATGCGGTTCCAAATTCAACGAGCGCGTAAATACTTTACTAAGGCAGAAAAAGGCATCAGCGCCCTGATTCCCGATGCCCGTTTACCCGTCTGGGCAGCTTTGATGCAATACCAGAAAATATTGGATGCAATTGAGCGCAACGGGTATGATGTGTTCCGAAATAGAGCCTACGTTTCTACCCCGCGCAAGCTGCTAAGTTTACCGATTGCGGCTATGCGCGCGCAAGTTCTGTGACATACGCCCACACTGTTTTCAGGTACAGTGTGGGCTGCCAACAACCCAATGATGGTAATTGGTAATTGGTCATTGGATTCATTGCTAATAGCTAATCGCTAATGGCTGCTCTTTTGGCAATTGAAAAGCTCGCAATTAGCAAGCGAGCAATTAGCCATCCATACACTACCGATCTCTCGCGCACATGATATGAGTTGCTTATCCAACTACTTGTTGCTTCAAGTATTCAAACTGTCTGGCGATCTCTCGCCGACTATCCGCTGTGAGTAAATAGCGGTAAACAAACCACACCGAGTAGCAAATACCGATGAGTTCAAAGGTAGAACCTATTAGCGGTATATCGTTGAGCGCGTCCAGGATGCCGATAATTAGCCGCAGGGCGACGAGCGCTGCCAAAATTAGACCAATATTGGTAATCGGGCGTTGGTTTTGCTGGAAGAACCTACCCAAATAATCGGGTAGTTGCGCCAAGAAATCTTTGATTTGCTGACTTATACGCTGCCATTGATAGCCAGCTGGCGATTGAGTTGCAGGAGGTAGAAGAGCGACGGCGTTTGCTTCCGATGACTCTAACAACCTTTCTTCAGACTTGGTATCGACTTCGGAGTATTGCAATTGGGCGTCCATAGTTTTAGTTCTTAGCTAAACAATCTTTTTTATCAAGCTAACGAGTTACAGCCCCAATTAAATCAATCTTTAGCGAGAAATCAAAAACGTTTCGGATATTCCCATCAGGCGATTCGCGCGCCTTCGCCAACGCTACTGCTGGAATCCGCCACACCCACGCCCCACTTTTGGTAAAAAATACTATAATTACCTTAACACCTTCTGAAATCCAACAACTCAAAGCTTGTGTTTACGACCGCACTTCAAGCGCCACACCTCACCCACACCCCCGAAGAGCCCTACGACCTATTTGAGGCGATCCAAGAGCTTAAAAAAAAGCTAAACGCCGTAATCTTGGCGCATTATTACCAAGACTCGGATATTCAGGATATTGCAGACTTTATCGGCGATTCTTTAGAGCTTTCGCGCAAAGCTGCCAGCAACGATGCCGATGTCATCGTCTTTGCAGGGGTTCACTTTATGGCGGAAACCGCCAAAATCCTCACCCCGGATAAACTGGTACTTTTACCAGATTTAAACGCGGGTTGTTCCCTAGCAGATACTTGTCCCGCCGACGAATTTGCCGCATTTAAAGCCGCGCATCCCAATCATCTGGTAATCTCATATATCAACTGCTCGGCTGCGGTTAAAGCCATGAGCGATATTATCTGCACCAGTTCCAACGCGGTGAAAATTGTCCGCCAGATACCAGAAAATCAACCGATTATTTTTGGCCCCGATCGAAATTTGGGGCGGTATGTAATCGAACAAACAGGACGAGACATGGTACTGTGGCAGGGAGCTTGTATTGTACATGAAAACTTCTCGGAAAAGAAGATTGTCCAGTTAAAAATCGCACACCCGGAAGCGGAAATAATTGCACATCCAGAATGCGAACCCCCTGTATTGCGTCACGCTGACTACATCGGTTCCACGGCTGCTTTGCTAAAGTACGTTCAAGCGAGTGCTAGTCAAGCTTTTATTGTAGCGACCGAACCTGGTATTATTCACCAAATGGAAAAACGGGAACCGCACAAACGCTTCATTCCCGCGCCTCCGACGAATAGCTGTGCTTGTAACGAGTGTCCTTACATGCGGTTAAATACCTTGGAAAAGCTTTATTTTGCCATGAAAAATCGCGCTCCAGAGATTACTTTACCAGAAGATATCCAGGAAGCAGCACTGCGACCGATTCAACGAATGTTGGAAATGAGCGCATGAGGAATTTTAGATTTTAGATTTTAGATTTTAGATTGGGATAAAAACATCCATCTAAAATCTAAAATCAACAATATGAGTAGAGAACGCCTAATTATTTTTACCCGCTATCCAGAACCAGGAAAAGCCAAAACGCGACTAATTCCAGTTTTGGGTGCTGAAGGTGCTGCCAACTTGCATCGCCAGATGACTGAATATACAATTAGCCAGGTAAGACAACTGCAAACTGAGCATTTTGTCTCAATAGAAGTGTATTTTACAGGAAGCGATCGCGCAGCTTTCCAAAACTGGCTAGGCTCGGATCTAATTTATCACTCCCAAGGGGAAGGCGATCTAGGCTCTAGAATGGCACAAGCATTTGAAGCCGCTTTCACCAGCGGCATCGATTCTGCTATTATTATCGGTACGGATTGCCCCAGCCTGAACTCAGAGTTAATCGCAGAAGCGTTTCAAAAGCTTGACCAAAACGATTTAGTACTTGGTCCAGCAACCGATGGGGGTTATTATCTAATTGGCTTGCGTCGGTTAATTCCCGAACTGTTTGTAGGAATTAATTGGGGAACCTCTGAGGTATTTCAAAAAACAGTAGAAATTGCCAATAATTTAAAATTAGCTGTCGCTTACCTAACTTTCCTTTCCGATATTGACCGTCCGGAAGATCTGGCAAAATTAGGTAATGGGTAATGGGGTAAAAAAAAATAGCAATTAGCAAGCAATTAGCAATAAATTATTTGATATGCTAAAGGAAATAATTTCTATTATTATTCCGGTTTTAAATGAAGCCAGCACAATTAACAAAACCTTAGCTAGTATTAAAAAAGCCTCAAATATAGAAATTATTGTCGTAGATGGGGGAAGTGAGGACGAAACAGTTGCGCTCGCTCAATCCTTGGGCATAAAAGTATTATTTTCACCCCCAGGACGTGCAACGCAAATGAACCGCGGTGCAGCTGCTGCAACGGGGGATATTTTGCTATTTCTGCACGCAGATACCCGATTACCAAATAATTTCGATACCAGCGTTCGCCAAAGCTTACAAATCCAAAAAACCATCGCCGGTGCATTTGAATTAAAGATTGATAGCGACATACCTTCCCTACGTATAGTTGAGAAAATGGTGAACGTGCGATCGCGCTATTTACAAATGCCTTATGGCGACCAAGCAATCTTTTTAAAAGCCACAGTATTTAACCAAATCGGTGGCTTTCCCAACCTGCCAATAATGGAAGATTTTGAATTAGTCCGCCGCCTCCAACCTTTAGGAAAAATAGAGATTGTACCCGCTCCCGTGGTAACATCAGGAAGACGATGGCAGAAACTGGGAGTCTTAAAAACAACTCTAATTAACCAATTGATTATTCTTGGCTATTTTCTAGGAATTCCTCCGGATCAACTCGCTCAGTGGTATAGAATAAAACACAAAAGTCATTAGTAACGGCTTTACTCCCTTCTCGCCGCAACATTACCTATCTTCTTCTTTCTTCTTCTTCTTTCTTCTTCCTTCGCGTTCTTCGCGTCTTCGCGGTTCAATAAGAAAAGTTATAGACAAAGCGAGGACTCTTGTCCTGACTACAAACTGCTATAATACATGCACTTAGTGGCATAGAATTGATTATGGTACAAGCTCCTGCAAGAACCGCAACAGACTTAGCCGCTCTAGCAATCGCTCTAATTGAGAAAGCTGGATGCGAATACGGAGATGTGAGAATTTGCACGTATCATACACAAAATTTAACAGCGCGGGATCGCTCCCTATCCAACTTATCAGATCAAGTCAGTTCCGGTTTTGCCGTCCGAGTATTGCTAGACGGCGCGTGGGGATTCGCCGCCAGTCCTCATAAAACCCCCGCCGAAGTTGAACGCATCGTTGATTTAGCAGTAGAAATCGCCAAAGCGAGTCGCCTCACCCAGCAAAAAAAAGTACAGTTAGTACCAGTAGACGCTTATCAAAATACCTACATCACCCCCATCGAAATTGACCCCTTTACAATCCCAATTACCGAAAAAGCCGAATTACTCTTAAATATCAACGATCGACTGCTCAGTTATGGCGATAAAGGCATCAAAAAAGCTTATTCCTACCTGCAATTTACCCGCGAAGATAAACTATTTGCCTCCACAGTCGGGTCGGTAATCCACCAAACAATATATCGCAGTTTGCCTGGATTTGGTTGTACGGCGATCGCCAACGGAGACGCGCAAAGTCGCAACTACGAACGTCCCCCCTTAAATCTAGGCTACGAACATATTAATCCAGCAGACTTATTGGCTCAAATAGACCGAGTAGCAGAAGAAGCAATCGAAAAAGTAAACGCACCAGAAGCACCATCTGGAATCAAAACAACGTTAATTTTAAAACCAACAAACCTATGGCTAACTATCCACGAATCCGTCGGACATCCCACAGAATTAGACCGCGTATACGGGTATGAAGCAAACTTTGCCGGGACAAGTTTTGCCACAACAGACAAATTGAACAAATTGCAATATGGCGCACCTTGGATCAATTTTAAATGCGATCGCACCCAACCAGGCAGCCGCAGTACCGTCGCCTACGACGACGAAGGCGTCCCCGCACAAACTTGGTACATTGTCAAAGACGGCATCTTAGTAGATTATCTCACCGACCGCGAAACAGCTTACCGCCTCGGACGACCCAGCAGCAACGGATGCGCCTACGCCGATAGTTGGTCAAGCACTCCAATGGTACGCATTCCCAACTTAGGATTAGAACCAGGAAAAGAAGGGGATTCCCACACCGCCACATTAGAAGAAATGATCGCCGACACCGAAGAAGGCATATTAATCGACGGTACAGGCAGTTTTTCCATCGATCAGCAGCGGCGCAATTTCCAATTCGGCGGCGATGCCTTTTGGAAAGTAGAAAAAGGCAAAATAGTCGGAATGCTAAAAGATGTCACATATCACTCAATGACCACCGATTTTTGGAATAGCGTCGATGCAATTGGACCCGCCAGCGAACTGCAAAAATACGGAACGCATATGTGCGGCAAAGGAGAACCCATGCAAGTCGCACAAATGACCCACGCCTGCGTCCCCGCGCGCATCCGCAACATTCAAATAGGAAGCGCATCATAGGGAATTTTAGCGCGTTCCCAGGCTCCTGCCTGGGAACGCAGATTTTAGATTGGTTGACGCAGAAAACCGCATCTCATCTACCATCTCTCTCTACTCTTCCCTCTGCGTCCTCTGCGGTTCAATTAAATAGTCTTCAAATCCAAGAAGAATCCACAACTCTAAAATCGTAAATCCTGCCAAATTACAGAATCGTTGCCACAACTACCACCTGAAAATGACTTTAGCCAAAGAACCAACCATACTGCAAGAAGATCGAGCAATCGCCTTAGTAGAAGAAACAATCAAAAAATCTTCTGCCGCCGGCGTATTTGTCAGCTTGAGTAGCGGCGAAGAATCCCTCAGTCGCTATTCAGAAAACCAGATTACTCAAAATCTCACTTGTACAAAGTTTAACCTCACCGTCACCAGTTACTTTGGTAGGCGCAGTGCTTCCGCTTCTACAACAGAGTTGGATACCGATGCGATCGCGCAAACAATCCAACGCTCCCAAGAACTAGCAAAAATTGCCCCAGAAGATCCCGAATGGGTACCGTTACTCGACCCTCAAACCTACGACCAACGTACCCCCGCCTTCGATCTTCCCACCGCCACCTGTTCCCCCTTAAAACGAGGAGAAATAATTCAGCGCGTCTGTCATTCCAGCGCCAAAGCAGGCGTCGAAGCTTCCGGTACTCTCAGCACAGAAGCAGGATTATTTGTCTTGGGTAATTCCCAAGGATTGAGAGCTTATAATCGAACTACAGAAGCGAATTTTGGTTTAACAATTCGCGTAGAAAACGGTTCGAGTTGGAGCGAACGAACCGCTTGGGGAATCGACCAATTACCAGTACAATCGATCGCAGAAGAACTGATAGACCGCGCCTTCGCCGCGCGCAATCCCCGCGACATCAAACCAGGGATTTATCCAGTCATTTTTAATAGCGCCGCATTTGCAGACTTACTCGCTTGGGTAATTTGGAATTTAGATGCGCGCGCCGCCGATGAAGGTCGTTCCTTCATGTCTCGTACCGACGGCGGGGGAAATCGTTTAGGCGAAGCAATGTTTAGTCCCCTCGTCCAAGTCAATCGCGATCCGGCGCATCCTTTACTGCAAACAAGTCCTTGCTTTAGCGACGGATTAAGCAATAACTATTTGGAGATAATTAAAGACGGCACTCCTAATATTTTATCATACAGTCGCTACTGGGCGCAAAAACAAGGGAAATCGCCAACGGGTTATTTCTCTCCCATTGTCATGAACGGTTCAGACCAAAGTTTAACCGATTTAATTGCTCAAACCGAACGAGGAATTTTAGTCAATCGAGTTTGGTACACAAATTATGTCAATCCCAAAACATTGGAAATTACAGGTATGACGCGGGACGGCACATTTTGGATTGAAGATGGGAAGATTGCTTACCCGATTAAAAACTTGCGCTTCAACCAAAAACTACCGGAAATGATGCGAGATATTGACATGCTGACTACTGTAGAACGATATAGTAGTAGCGTTGTACCCGGAGTAAGAGTAAAAGCGTTTAATTTTAGCAGCGTCAGCGATAGTGTTTAAACTGCTGGTGCTTTCAAGGTTGGGTAGCACAATTTCCACTCTATGTACGAAATCGAATACACACCACAAGCAGTAGAAGATCTGGAGTACTTCAAAAAGCACGAGCAAAAACAAATTGTGGAAGGCATTGATGTGCAGCGCTATGAACCAACCGGAGAAACCCGCAATCGCAAGCTAATGCGACCTAATAACATTGGAAGGGAATTACGGATTGGCGAATTTCGGGTTCTCTACAATGTCGAGCAACAGGTACTTATTGTAGAAATACAGCGTATTGGCGAGAAACAGGGCAATGCTTTTTTCTTTCGTGGCAAGCAGGAGGTTATTTCATGATAACTTGGAACTACCGTGTCTTTCAGGAAGCAAACGGCGATCGCATCATTCGCGAAGTCTTTTATGCAGAAGCAGGATCTATTGTTGCCTGCACAGAAAACGCCGTCGAACCAAAAGGGCGAACGCTTGAAGAATTAACCAGAGATATTGAATCATTTAAGCAAGCATTGATGCTCCCCACTTTAACCTTAGCTGATATTCCCGCCAACCAGATGAAACCAAATCGCTCTCAAAAGCCAAATAATAATATTTCCCATAAGCAACTTATAGCTGAACTTGGATTATACCACCCATCTGACGACATTATTATTGGAGGGTAAAAAACAATGTTTTGCCCAATGCAACTGGATTGTAAAACAATGACTGGGGTGATTTATAATTGCCCGAATTTGTCTGAATGCTTGCAGAATTCCACCCTAGACAGAATGGAAGCACTGCGGCTTTATTTTCTCAATCAGGGGATTCCTCCTGAAGATATCAAAATAAATGGGCAATCTTCACCCCTGCGTCCATATTTTCACAGACGCTTTGCTTACAACACCGATTATCAAACCAGAGATCTGATTATTTTTGGTAATCCGGTGGAATGGGACGAGGATCTAAACGATATCAAACCTTTCTATCAATTGAGTCTCGCTCAATTGCAACAAATAATTGAGCAAGGATTTGCCGATCCAGCAGCACAACAAAATAATTCACCAACGATTCAAGCATTCTTACAATTTGCTCAAGCACAAGCTAGCAAAGGATTTCAATTCGCATTTGAAGGCTACGCTATTAGTCCTTTTCGCGACGATTATCGCGTCAGCGTTGAAGGTATTATCTATCGGGGAAATTACCCCTATCAGATGCTTGTGGAATTTTATGAGTTTGTCGGAGAACCAGATGAAATTGACGTTCAGTCGCACTATCTGCGCGCCTGGTGGGATTAATCTACGCCGACACCCTGAAGGTTGCGGCTATACAAACGAAGCCCGCTTTAGCGGGCTAAAGCTTTTAAAGCCTGCGTAGGCAGGCTTTGTTTGTGTAGCGACACCCTTCAGGGTGTCGGCTACTCCCCACCGGGATTCTGTCGCGCAGATGTTAAACCTGTGACAGAGGTACTCCCAACCACCCGCTAAAGTTTTGTTCCTGAATTTGGCAAGGCTTTTCTACCGCTACCAGTTTATAATTATTAGGATGGGGAGGTGCGAGGGTAACGGGTACAGTCCGCAACTCATCTTGATGAAAAAGGGTTAGCTCGATTATATTACCAGGTTGGTAATCTTTTAAGCGATCGCTCAACCCCTCCGCCGTCACCCGAATTCCATCTATCGCCAGCAACTCATCCCCCGCATCCACACCCGCTAGCTGCGCCGGAGAACCTGCTTCAACAAACTTAATCACCTCGCGTCCGTTTTCTGCCTTCGCCGTCAAACCGAGGTGAGGCGGGTTATCCTCTTCAAACTCCGCTTTTAGCCGCAAACCAAAGGGTTCTAGGTACTCATCAAACGGCAGTTCATCCGTTCCATCAATATACCGCGCAAAAAAGTCATCTAAATTTATCCCAGCTACAGACTCGATGACTTGCTTTAGCTGTTCTGGAGTATAACCGATTTCCTCTTGGCCAAACTGCTGCCACATTTGGCGCATCACATCGTCAAGCGATCGCTTATTTCCCCACCTTTCTCGAATCGACAAATCTAGCAAAAACGAAACCAATTCCCCTTTCAAATAATAGGAAATCTGGCTATTATCGCTATTAGCATCCCGGCGATACAGCTTAATCCAAGCATCAAAACTCGACTCGCTTACCGGCTGAACTTTGCGTCCCGGCTTCGTTTGCAATAGGGTAATTTCCTTGCTTAAATCCTTCAAATACGCCTTCACGTCGTAAATTCCAGCTCGATAAGGAATCAACAAATCGTAATAGCTCGTCGTCCCTTCACCAAACCATAAAGAAGGCGTATAATTTTCTTTTTCGTAATCAAAACTCTCCAATTCTTTAGGCCGAATGCGCTTAATATTCCACAAATGGAAAAATTCGTGCGCCAGCAATTGTAGAAATCCTTTATACTTATCCTTAGCGCGAAAACCGAAGCGCGAGTAAATTAACGAACAACATTCCTTGTGTTCCAAACCCCCATAACCAGACCCAGATAGATGCAGCAAAAATACATAGCGATCGTAAGGCAAACCGCCAAACATATCCGCCTCTACCTGAATAATTTTTTTGGTATCCTGAATCATCTGGTCTACCAGATAATTTCCCTCACCCCAAATAGCCAGTTCGTGGGATTTTCCTAATACTTCAAACTCCCATAACTTATGGCAGCCAATTTCAAACGGACTATCGACTAAAGTGTCAAAATCTTTAGCAAAGAACGTATTAACCTGACCCTGTACCGCAGGTAAAGGCGTCGTCACGCGCCAATCTGGTTTTGCTGGTGCGATCGCAACCTGCATCGGTTGTTGCTCGAACCCTGGCAGATAAAAGAATAAAGCCGCACCGTTAAAATAGCCGTGAGTGCCATCCAAGTGATTGGTTCGCACCGACAATTCATTTGCGAAAATCCTATATTTTACCACAATATCAGCAACATTTGCCGTTTCAACTTGCCAATGATTTTTGCCTTGCTTGCACCACTTTAACGAACGCCCTTCCCCATCGGCAGCAGAAAAATCCTGCAAATGCTTGGCATATTCTCGCACCAGATAAGAACCTGGAGTCCAAACCGGCAGTTTTAAATCGAGTGTAGAACCCTGCCAATCGGTTACTTGCAAAGTCACCTCAAACAAATGGGACTCTGGCTCTGGCATCGCGACTTGGTATTGAATAGTGGGTGCAGTGTTTTGCCAAGTGCCGGGACGAACCGTTGTTGCTTGTGTCATTTTTCCTGAGTCATTGGACTGATGCAATTGCCCATTTTAGATCCCAGATTTAATTTTAATCTAAAATCTAAAATCTCAAATCTAAAATTGTTATACTTTTCCAGCAAGATGGTTGAGCTGTTTCATATTGAGCAGATGAATAGTTTGATGTGGCGGGTCAATTCTGAGCCAACCTTTGCTGTGTAATTTTTCCATAATTTTGATTGTTTCCTCTACACCGATTCCCGTCACTTGTGCTAAATCCTTAAAAGGAATGTTATAAATTTCAGTACTATTTCCATTCACCTGACCGTAGTTTTCTCCCAAGGAAACCAGCGTATTGGCTAACTTAACCGCCGGAGGCTGCTGGCGCAGTTGAATGCGGATGTTAGTTTGGCGCAGTCGCCGTACCATCAATTGCAACATGCGGTGGTGTAGCTGGGGGTCTTTAAACAAGGTTTGAATAAATCGCTGAGCGGAAATGCTGAGCAAATTCACCTCTGATAAAGCCACCACATCGGTAGAACGTGGAGATTCATCTAGAACTGCCATTTCTCCAAAAAAATCACCCCGTCCCAAAATTGCCAGCGTCGCCGCCTCCTCACCGGCGGTGCGTCGGACTTTGACCCAGCCCGATACTACGAAGTAAACTGCGTTACCCCAAGAGTCTTCCATTAAAACCGCTCTGCCTGCTGGATATTCGTGTTCGACGGCAACAGACAGCAGCCATTCCACGGTCTCTGGATTAGCAGCATTGAAGAGGGGGAAAAGTTCGCTAAAATCTTCAGTCTGCATGAAAGATCTATAGAAGAATCAACCAAAATGGGCGGCGGTGGCATCTTCTCCATTGTTGGAGCAAAGATTAGCTTCTACCATCCTAGTCCAGCTTGTATTCCTGCCATGACAAAATATAACGGTAAGTTATATCCATTCCTTTAGCATAGGTTTGGGATCGTGGGCTTTGCCCAAAGGCTTCAAGTGGAAGCATACAACCCGACATCATATCACCATTAGGCGACATCGGTAGCGCCTGTTTGGGGTGCTCAACTTGTGGTGGAATCGTCGAGGGGTCCGCTGGTAGTAATCTGCTTCATTGCTTCTAATTGTTGTTCGATGTTTTTAACTAGCTGACTGAGCGCTGGTAGTGCTTCTAGTTGTCCGCCTGTGAAGCTGGGATTTCTAGAAGTGCGATCGCGAATTTCATACACCTTACGCTGGAGTTGCTGAGCGATGTTGAGGGCGTCGCGACTGATATGTTCGATCTGTTGCTGTTGGTAAAACTTTAACGCAGCGCCTCGCAAAACTTGCAGCGTTGCTTCTTCTCCGTGAGTGGCAGGCATGACGCGCAATCGCAGCAACAAACGGTTTTTTTGATAGAGTCTTTCGATCTCCACCTGTTTCGGTTTGTCTACCGTAATCAGGGACATGTGGGTTAAGCGCTTCAACTCATTAATCACCCCTTGGAAAACACCGGGGTCGAGTCCTTGGAGTACCGACTGTAAAACGCCGTTCTGACTCCAGAGAATGCGACCTCGGTCTGGATGTCGCTCAAAATAAAGTCGCCCAATTCCTCCCATGAGGATTCGTCCCAGCAGTTCGTGGAGCAATTGTTGCGGCGGTAGGGTTGCCAAAACTTCCACTGGACTTGATAGGTGCTGTGGTTGGATTTCTAAAACGGGCGGGGTCGAGGCGACCGATGGGACTGGGACGGGGTGTGGCGGGGTTGCCAAAAAAGGCTTTTCTTTTACTTGAGGAGGTACTTGAGGAGGCGGCGCCACAGGCAAAGATTCGATTGCAGGAGGGGTCGTCATTTTTGGTGGTAGGTGTTCTGGGGGGAGTTCCGATTCTTCTAACTCATCTGGACTGTAGACGATCAGCGTCGGACGAT
Source organism: Microseira wollei NIES-4236 (assembly GCF_020521235.1). GTDB lineage: Bacteria > Cyanobacteriota > Cyanobacteriia > Cyanobacteriales > Aerosakkonemataceae > Microseira > Microseira wollei. Next base: position 51,532 of record NZ_BLAY01000030.1, read on the forward strand.
CGTTCCTGCCACTTGGTTGCTCTTGCTTTTGGGAACTCTCCACCGTTCCACGTGCTGGTGTTTGAGGGTTGAATTGCTTGTGTTGCCCGGTATGGTTTAAGTAAGCCGTTAACGCGGCTTGATGTTTTTCCGCTGTAATTGGCTGCGGCATGAGAGAGCAATTCATGTATGCCAAAATGCGTCGAACGTAATCCAAGGCAGCGCTATCTTCTTGATTAACCATGCCCAGGTTTAGTTGGGTGCCCTTGAGGGACAAAGGCAAGACTTGATGATACAGGCAGGCTTCAAATGGCAGGATACTGTCAATTAATTGAAACATTTGTTCCGAATCTGCCTGAACCATAGATTTGCCTTGAGGAAAAGAAGATGCGTGCCGCTCGTTAGCGCCTTCGGGCTTAACTGGGTTAGTGGGTGAGAGCGCCATGATAAAATTTTTCACCATCTAGCATCCCCTCGCCTACCAAAGTTCTGTAGTGAGGGGGTTGGGTCAATCAGCAGAGCCTTCATCAAACCCGATTGCGGTCGTTGATCGCTCCTGCATCTAGGTTCGATGGTTTTACCAGCCCAATTGGCAGTAGCAATGCACGCCTAAGGATGCGAGCGCTACATTATCCTGTTTTTGATCCCACTTGTATTATGCGTCCGTTTTACCTTTGTACCTCGCAGGTTTTTAGCCTACTTTAAGTTTTTGGTAATCACCCGTACAAAGAAAGCTTAAGGATTAATCGTTTAGTCCAGCCACCGATCCCAAGGTTTTCTTTGGGGCAGTTGAGAGGTTTTTACGCATCCAGCCTGATGCCTCTGCCATTGCAGAGGAGAATTACTTGTGACTTGGTTATCCCTCGCCAACTTCGTACTGATTTAAGTACCCCTGTTTGGCGGAGTATCTACCAATTCTATTTTGGCTAACTTTTGGTAACTTTGTACAGTGTCGCGCCTCTACTCTTTTCCCTTTTCCAAGCCAAGGTATATATTTCTATATGCCCGCTCGCTCTCACCCCACCCTTAAATAGCGATGGTCAATCGTGGTTTTTAGAAAAATTTAACACTTTCAGCCATAAAGTAGTCAGGTATAAGTCAGTATTTGCACCCTTAACGCTCAAAAGAATATCTATTTTTGATTGGTTTGTCTATGATACATTCAAGAGTCTAAACCAATCTTTTTTTATCAGTATATTTCCCTGTGACAGCTTTTTACTTGCACAAGTTTGGCACCAAATTACTGAGGAGTTTGCCCCGAGGGGCGAAGAAATAGCGGTATTTGTCTGCGCTAGGGCTAAGAGGCATTCCGCAGGTCAAGGGCTGCTAGGTAAAGCTTACTCCATTCGCTCATAACTTGATTGCTTTTCATCTTCAAGGTATTGGCGATCGCATCGAAGCTTTTCCCAGCTTTTCCCAGTTCCAGTATTTGCTGCTGCACTGGGGTGAGCTTTTCCCAGTAATCCTGCCACTGGTGTGGCGTTAACCCCAGGTCATGTTCGGTCAGCGAAGTTTCTAGCCAACTAGCGACTAATTCGGGCTGGATTTTGAGCGCAAACACGCGGATGGCGTGGTAGCTAATTTTCTCGCGCAGTCGGTAAACTTCCTTAACTGGCTTGTTTAAAGCGCGGGCGATCTCTTCTTGGGATTTGCCTTGCAAGTACAGGTGCAGCCATCTAACTGCATCTGGTCCGAGTTGTTCCTCCAAATAGGTTTCAAATTTCTCTTTGACTTGGTTGCGCGCCGCCTGTTGTTCTTCTTGCGCTTGGGCTTCAAGATACTGGGCAATCGCTTGGGTATCCAGCAAGCTCACCGGGTTATCTGTATCATCCGGCACAACCTCTTCCGAAACCAGCCGCACCAGGTCGCCCCCCGGTACTTGGGTAATGCCGCCGCGCCCAGAACGACGCAGGTAGTTAACAAAACGATAAAGGATTAAAGGTTGGTTGCGAATCGGTCGGAGACAATATTCTTCAGTCGCCGCCAGCAGCAGCGCGTTCCAGAGGCTGGAGTTTTTGGTACATTGGGCGATCCAGGCGACTTGCTCCTGGAGGTAGCGATCGCTATTGAGCAATTCTTGGATTACTTCTTGCAAAACATCGACTACGGCACGCTGGCGATCGCGACTGAGGGCAACCCAAGTCCTAATTTTATTCCGCAACATCACCAAACTGCCCAGGCGAGTCATCAGATTGCGATAAGCTCTGTCTGGATTCACTCCCAAGTATCTCTGCCGTAAAATGCGGTAACGATAGTCCATCGCTTGCCAAGCAATTTCTAACTCGCTCTTAGTCAGCGAGTCATACCGTGCTAAATCTTTTCCCAACAGCCAGCGAATAATACTCTCGCGTGTTGCTGGGCTTTCATTTGGACAGTCTGCCACAAGGCGAGCGCGCCATTTTTGTGCTATTTCTTCAGCTAGTGTCATCAATTTGTCCTCCTGAACCCCCTACTAAAAAAGTGTGCCCCAGAACGTATATCAAATCACTCACCCATCAGGGTTAGCACCAGGAATTTATGGAGGGACGAGGGCAAGATAGGGAGCTCAAGAGCAGGTGAGCAGGTGAGAATGTATATTCAAATTCCCCTTTTGCACCTTTTGCCGCTCTGCACACCTGCCCCTTTTGCCCCTTTTGCACCTTTTGCCCCCGCTCTCCCTCATCCTTTGTGCAAACCCCTGCTAATTGAATATACGTCTGACCCGATTGCACTTATGCAGCATGGGGCAATAGGCGCTGTTAAATAAATCATCTACTTCATATCCCATCTCCCATGCCCCAAATTAGGTGTTTAAGATCACAATAAATTCGCGAGTCAACTCACGCGGCTTCTATGTGACATTTTGTTAATTTGAAGCTAGTGTTCCCAAAATAGTTATCACCTTGCCTCTTGTGAAATTATGCCTCCACAGCCAATCGAGACGCACCTGCCAAGATTAGGGCAAGATCCAGATATAATTGCCAATCAGCCGCAGTGGGCGCGAGCCAGCTTCGAACCGTCCGGGCGACTTTTCACCTGCAACGAAAGATTTTCTCAGCTTTGGGGACTTTCCCCCGATTGGCTGCTCTTGGCGCCCGATTGGCAAGAGGTATTTTCCCATTTGGTAAGGCGGGGCTATTGGGATCAGGAGCTATTGACACAAATCGTCACAGCACTAGATTTGACGGAAATAGAAACCCTTTCGTTCTGCATTCAGCAAAACAACGGCTACTGCTATGAAGTGTACGTCGGGGTTACCGCCGATGGAGGACGCCAGTTTGATTTTTGGGATATCAGCGGCTATCTGCGCCCGCAAGTAAATAGTAACCCAGAGGTTCGCCGCCTGACGTTTTTGTTGGGACTGATGGAACGGCTACAACCTGCTTCTGATTTGCGAGAAATCGGGCAGTTTGCGCTGTCGTACCTGGTAGAAGCAATGGGTGCAGCGTTTGGCGATGTCAAGGTGATCGGCAAGACTGGATCGGATCGCACTGCTGGGATGTTAATTAACCACATCTCTGGTCAATTTATTGCCACCCACGGCGAAATTGCGGTAGGGGAAATGCAGGCGGTGCTGAAACAGGGTATCCCCTACGGTCAAGGGTTACTCTGGGAAGTGGTGGAAACGGGAAAACCGCTGTTTGTGGAAGATTATCATAACCATCCCAAAGCACTGGGGGGATTTCGCCATCCTGGGATTGGTCAATTGGGTATCTTTCCCATCCCCAGCGCTGACGGTAGGATTATCGGCGTGTTAACCCTGGAATGCCGCACCCAGATGAAACTGCAAGAAGCACCGCAACAAGATATGCTGATGGCGGCTTGCCGCATGTTGGGGGTGGCGATCGAACGCGCCCAAGCAGAAGAGCGTTTGCGCCAGATTAACGAGGATTTAGAGCGAGCTTCCCAGCTAAAATCCGAGTTTCTCGCCTCGATGTCCCACGAACTCCGCACGCCGCTTCACAGCATTCTGGGATTTTCCGATTTGTTGAGCAGGCAAATTGGGGGGAGTTTGAGCGATCGCCAACTCGGCTATGTCCAGATTATCGAAAAAAGCGGTCACCACTTGTTGCAGTTGATTAACGATATTTTGGATTTGTCCAAAATCGAAGCAGGTAAGGTAGAACTCGAACTCGCCCCCGTCTCGATTCAACATCTGTGTACCGAATGCTTGAAAATGATCCAGCCCCGTGCGGATAAAAAGCATCTGGCGCTTTCGTTTGAACTCGATTACCGCCTACAGCAGGTCGTTTTGGACGAGCGTCGAGTTGGCCAGATGTTGATTAATTTACTCTCCAATGCGGTCAAGTTTACCCCCGAGGGTGGGTCTATCAAGCTCAGCGGTCGCATGGCTGATGGCGCCCAGTTGCTAAAACAATATCGCCCCGACCGCTCTTTGATCAATCCTAAAACTCCTTACCTGTGTCTAGAAGTCAAAGACTCTGGTATCGGCATTCCTAAAGATAAGTGGCACTTGCTGTTTAGGTCGTTCCAGCAGATCGATGCCTCGTTAACCAGAAGTCACGAAGGCACTGGGTTAGGGTTGGCGTTGACCAAGCGATTGGCAGAACTCCACGGCGGTCATGTCTCCCTCGAATCTGAAGAAAACCAAGGCAGTAGTTTCCGCATTTGGTTACCGATGACCGAGATGCAAAAGCCGCCCGTTATCGGCACTCAGTGGTCAGGGGATGCGGGTAAAGCACTATTGACCCAAGACAACAGACTGACCGCTGATAAACGGGTTTTGGTGGTAGAAGATCAGCCCTATAACCAACAACTCCTGACTGAGGTATTACAGTTAGAAGGTTACGGAGTTGAGTTGGTCTGCGACGGGCGCGCGATGCTGGAGCGAATTGGCTCGCCGCTGGTATCGCCGCAATCCCTGCCAAACTTGATTTTGATGGATATCCAACTGCCAGGGGTAGATGGTTTTGAACTGATCCGTCAGATTAAAGCTCACCCTTTGTGGCAGAAAATACCCGCGATCGCTGTCACCGCAATGGCAATGGCAGGCGATCGCGATCGCACTCTCGCCGCCGGTGCCGACGCCTACGTCAGCAAGCCCTTAAATATCGAGCAATTGCTCACTGCCATCCGTTCTTTTTCTGGAACACGAGGATAAAGATGTGGGAGATAAGGGGCAAAAGGGGCTCCAGGGGAATTTGAATGTACATTCTCCCCATCTCCCCTGCTCCCCATCTCCCCTGCTCCCCATCTCCCCTGCTCCCCATCTCCCCTGCTCCCCATCGCCTCTGCTCCCCATCTCCCCATCTTTCGGGGATGCCGTAAAAATTAATACTGATTTGCGTTGATTTCCTATAGGGGCACACTTTGACGGCAATCGCCCCTCTTTCTCAATGGCATCTCTCCCACAGGTCTGATTCTGATTGGGATAAATTTGTGTTTTAATGATTATTGGGATAATTGTTGCGTTTTGTAAAAAACTTTAATCACCCAGCCCCTAGGTATAATTCCACACAGTCAACATGGCGATCGACGAGGATGAAGCGGGTGCATCTACTGTTAGCGGCTGGGCGATTAACTCTCGCAGGAGTAGTTCCAATACCATATCAAAAGTGCGTCAAGAACTCGCCGTTAAGTCCGAAGGACTATAACGGGAGCTTGTGAAAGCTCTAACTTGACCAGACTAAGTTCAAAGAGAACTACGTTATTCAGCTCATGAAACCTACAGATACGTGCCAGTTTGTAGCTCTTTCGTACAGTTTTAAACAGGTCTAACGAGTTAAACCAGTGAGCTGTACTCAATAAGGTTGAATAACATTGTCGAGGCCAACTTAACCAGTAATGAGAGGTGCAGTAATGCGCGTTTTCGTACTAGATAAAAACTTAAAACCTCTTGACCCTTGCCATCCAGCACGGGCAAGAGAACTACTGAAAAAAGGGAGAGCTAAGGTATTTAAGCGCTATCCATTCGCTATTGTTCTGCAAGACAGGACTGTTGAAAAATCTACAGTTCATCCCCACCGAATTAAAATCGACCCGGGCAGCAAAACAACTGGTATTGCGGTTGTTCAAGAAGAGACGGGACCTGTCACAAACGCTCTAGAAATCTCTCACAGAGGACAACAAATTAAAGACGCCCTTGTGTCTAGGAGGTCATTAAGAAGAGGTCGTCGTAACCGCAAAACCCGTTACCGCAAGCGTCGTTTTTTAAACAGAACCCGCAAACAGAGTTGGCTGCCACCATCTCTTGAAAGTCGAATTGCCAATATTGAAACTTGGGTAAAGCGAATCAGAAAACTTGGCTCAGTCACCGCGATTTCTCAAGAGCTGGTCAAGTTCGACTTACAGCAAATGCAGAACCCCGAAAATAGCGGGGTAGAGTATCAAATTGGTGAACTGCTCGGCTTTGAAGTTAAAGAGTATTTACTTCAAAAATGGGGTAGGAAATGTGCTTACTGCGGTATTGAAAATGTCCCTTTTGAGATTGAACACATTCTGGCTCGAAGCAAGGGGGGTTCTAATCGAGTCAGCAACCTTTGTCTTAGCTGTCATTCCTGCAACCAAGCTAAGGGTAACAAGTCTGTTGAGGAGTTTTTGAAGAAGAAACCTGAAGTTCTTAGACGGGTTATAGCTCAAGTAAAAGCACCTCTTAAGGACGCTGCTGCTGTTAACACTACTTGCTGGGAATTGTACAGAAGACTTCAGTTAACGGGTTTACCTGTAGAGGTAGGTTCCGGTGGTCGAACAAAGTTCAACCGCAAGACTAGGGGTATAGAAAAACATCACTGGACTGATGCAGCTTGTGTTGGGGCATCGACTCCCGAACGCATACTTCTCAATGGCATTAAACCTTTAATTGTTAAAGCTAAAGGACACGGGAGAAGGCAGCGCTGTGGGACTGACCGTTACGGCTTTCCCATTCGTCATGCTCCAGCTCAGAAGTTCTTCATGGGATTTCAGACTGGAGATTTAGTAAAAGCAGATATCAAAACGGGCAAATACGCAGGCGTATACACGGGTCGAATTGCTATCCGATTTAAGCCAAGTTTCAAACTGACAACAGGAGGTAAGAGTTTTGACGTGCATCCCAAATATTTGAAAACAATTCACAAGGCTGATGGCTACGAATATGTATCTTGAAAATAAGGAAACGCTCGCGCTCAATTTTAATACTGGCGGCAATTCCCCAGACGCTAAACCATCGGCGGTACTCGCTACGCAAGGGTATTTCCGCGCAGGTTTAGCGTCCGCCCCCTTGCCGCATTCTAGGTGGAAATATTAATCAAATCCTAGCGGAAAAATTGCGGCTATTTGTCCCGGATCAATTCTTACGCCGCATTGCGCCCAGCGGTTTAGAATCGATTGAGTTAGGAAACGTTAAAGAAGAAGAAATCGCGGTTTTATTCGGCGATATTCGCGGTTTTACCGGCATTTATGAATCTCAATCAGCGGGAGAAACTTTTAAATGGCTGAATGGTTTCTTCACCCGGATGAATGTTTGCATTAATGCCAATAACGGTTTTATCGATAAATATCTCGGCGACGCCCTCATGGCAATTTTCGATCGCGCGGGACTAAAGGCGCAAGATGCTTTAAATGCGGCGGTAATGATGCAACAAAGCGTGAAGGAATTTAATAGAAATCTGGTCGATTACAATCTAACTAAACCGATTAAAATCGGCATTGGAATTGACACGGGGATTGCTGCTATCGGTGCTTTGGGTGCGGAGGGACGCCTAGACTCGACTGCGATTGGGGATGTGGTGAATACGGCGGCGCGACTGCAAGAGTTAACCAAGCATTACGGCTGTGGCATTATTGTCTCCAAGGCAACAATCGCTCGCTTAGATCGACCAGAGTTATTTTACCTGCGCTGGCTCGACCGCGTGACGCCTCGCGGGAAGCAGCAGGCGCAAGACATCTATGAAGTGCAAGGAATTGCAGCGCAGCGCGCGATCGCTGAACCTATCTTAGAGCCTGGAGTGCAAGCTTGGCAGGCGGGAACCATTTAGCTTTTACTTGCTAAAAGGCCAACCAGATCGCCGATCGTAGTTGGAAGCGATCGCCAATAACAACCCACCTAGTATAAACATTGGCAATGGCGGCGACAAGTGTTTCGCCCACTCCAACAGTTGTCCCAACACGAACAACAATAACACACTAGCCAGCCAGAGTTTCACCTTCTTACCTCCTCTCGGCGCCCAAGCGCCTACTACGAACGATAGTTTAGATTTTATCTCCTGTCCGGTTGGTAGGTTTCGAGTGGTAGAGTGTTACAAGGGAAAGTTTCGCTCTACTGGAGATTTTTACATGGACGTTACAGTTTCACCCGTCAAACTGAAATATGCGATCGCTCAATCTGTTGAAGTCGATGGCGTCAATATTGCTTATACCTATGTCAAAGTTAAAGTTCAAAATCTAGCAGCACCCAAAACTGTAGACATTCTTTATAAAGATTCATCAGGAGCGTGGCTAACCGCACCTATAGATTTAGCATCAAATTATGGAGATTATGACGTTTTTGAATCGATTAACGCTCCTTATGCCCCCGAATTTGCCATCAGATATACCGTAGATGGAGTTGACTACTGGGATAGTAACTACGGCGCTAATTATAAATTAGTCAGTAACAAGGATAATATCATAGGGGCTAATGTAATTCTGAATAAAGCTACAGTTAAAACCCATAGTTCTGGGGCTTTTTGGCTGGAAGGAGAAATTTACGTCAAGAAGATTTCTTTTAAGAAGAGAATTGGTATAATATTTTCAGGAGATGATGGGAAATCCTGGACAGAAACAAACGCCACCTACCAAGGGGTAGAAATAGAAGGAGCATATGACACCATCTTTAATTCGGCAATAGAAGTCTGGAAATTTAAAACACCGGCTCAAAATTATCCGGTTGAACCAGATTACTTTAGGTTGGCTGTTTATTATAAAAATGATGAAACGGGCGAAGCGTATTGGGATAATAATTTTGGGCAGGATTATAAAGTAAGCAAAGTGGACGGTTCGAAAATTGAATAATTAACTCAAGTTGCTAGTTATCTATCGAAGAGCGGCTAATGGCTAATGGCTAATGGCTAATGGCTAATGTCAGAAAAAATCATATATTAGCAATTAGCAATTAGCAAGCTGGCAACGCCGAAGCGTTAATTAAAAAAACCCGGTTTTTTAGAAAAACCGGGTTTCTGACGATTGCTAAAAGTTAAAATAGGTTGTAACTGCGTCTTTTGGGAGATTGATTCAGTGGGACAAGTAACGCCTGAAGTCGATCAGCGAGTTCAACAATTAAGGCAAAAACTCCAGGAAGCTAGCTATGCTTACTACGTCCTGGATGCTCCCATTATGGAGGATACTGTTTACGATCGCTTGTATCGGGAACTGCAAGAGTTAGAAACCCAGTATCCCCAATTGATTTCGTTAGATAGTCCGACTCAGCGCGTGGGAGAAAGACCCGCAACCCAGTTTACCTCGGTGCGGCACAATATTCCCCTGTACAGTCTGGAAAATGCCTTCAATATCCAGGAATTTACCGCTTGGGAGTCACGCTGGCGGCGTCAAGCACCGGAAATTGATTGGTTTGAATATGTCTGCGAACTGAAAATAGACGGGAATGCGCTTGCTTTAACTTATGAAAATGGCGTTTTAGTGCGCGGTGCAACGCGGGGAGATGGAATTACTGGGGAAGATATTACCCAAAATGTCAAAACAATTCGCGCAATTCCACTGCGACTGAGTATGAAAACGCCGCCGCCAGTTGTAGAAGTGCGGGGAGAAGCGTTTTTGCCCATAGAAGTATTTGAACAAATTAATCAGGAACGACAGCAAGCAGGAGAACAGCTATTTGCTAACCCTCGCAACGCGGCGGCGGGGACGTTACGGCAGTTAGATTCTAGAATTGTGGCACGGCGAAAGTTGGATTTCTTTGCTTATACTTTGCATCTTCCTGAAGAGGGACAAGAAAATCCAAAATCTCAATGGGAATCTTTAGAATTGCTGCAACAAATCGGTTTTCGAGTTAATCCCAATCGAAAAGTTTGTTCTTCTTTAGAGGAAGTGCGAGATTATTACGATTATTGGGATACTGAACGACGGAATTTACCCTACATGACAGATGGGGTAGTAGTAAAAATAAATTCCTTCGCGCTTCAAGAAAGATTGGGATTTACGCAAAGGTTTCCCCGGTGGGCGGTGGCGTTAAAATATCCGGCGGAAGAAGCACCTACCCGCGTTGAATCTATTACCGTACAAGTGGGAAGAACTGGGGCGCTGACGCCGGTGGCGGAATTAGAACCCGTACAATTAGCGGGGACGACGGTGTCGCGGGCGACGCTGCATAATTCTTCGCGCATCCAAGAACTAGATTTGCACATCGGCGATACGGTCATCGTTCGCAAGGCGGGGGAAATTATTCCCGAAGTCGTGCGGGTATTGCCAGAATTACGCCCCCAAGACGCCCAACGCTTCCAAATGCCTAACAATTGTCCCGTCTGCGGACAACCTGTAATTCGCCCCCCAGACGAGGCGGTAACGCGCTGCATTAATACTTCTTGTGCGGCGATTTTAAAAGGTTCGCTGGTGCATTGGGCAAGTCGCGATGCTTTGGATATTAACGGCATGGGGGAAAAATTAGTCCAGCAGTTAGTGGATAAAAAAGTAGTGCAGTCGGTGGCAGATTTGTACGATTTAACCGTTGAACAGCTAACATCTTTAGACCGGATGGGGAAGAAGTCTGCTGAGAAATTGGTGGAGGCGATCGCATCCTCTAAATCCCAACCTTGGGCGCGGGTACTCTACGGTTTGGGCATTCGTCACGTTGGTAGCGTCAATGCTCAAACTTTAACCGAGCAATTTCCTTCCGTTGACCAATTGGCGAAAGCATCGGCAGCTGCTATTGAAGGAGTTTACGGCATCGGTCCGGAAATTGCTCAATCTGTCTACCAATGGTTTACATTACCGGCAAATCAAACTTTAATTCAACGCCTCAAAGCTGCTGGGTTACAACTTGCTAATGCGGGCAGGCAAGATGTTAATACCACAAAAGAGGGAAATTTACCTTTAAGTGGAAAAACTTTTGTCATCACGGGAACTTTGCCAACTCTGAAGCGGGATGAGGCGAAGGAGTTAATTCAAAAGGCGGGTGGGAAGGTGACTAATTCGGTTAGTTGTAAAACTGATTATTTAGTGGTTGGGGAAGATGCTGGTTCTAAACTCGAAAAGGCGCAAGCTTTGGGAATCGCCCAGTTGGATGAAGCGCAGTTGTTGGAAATGTTGAATAATTGAACCGCGAAGACGCGAAGAGCGCGAAGAAGAGGAAGAAGAGGTTTTCAGTCGTTTTGCTTATAATCAGTTAAAATCTGCCATCCAAAATCTACAATCTAAAATCAATTAATGCTGCATCAAAGTTCTGGTAAATGGCGTTTAGGTCTATCCCTATCGCTGGTAACTGTATTCTTGTGGGGTCTTCTACCTATTGCCCTATCGGTGACGCTGCAAGCGCTTGATGTGTATACGGTCACCTGGTTTCGCTTTCTAGTTTCATTTGGAATATTAGCCGTTTATTTAGCAGGAAGGAAGCAATTACCACCGCTTGACAAATTGCGTTCGATGCCCTTTGGTTTGCTAGCGATCGCTACGATCTTTCTAGCTTTAAATTACATCCTTTATCTACAAGGATTAGCGCTGACAGCACCCGCTAATGCCCAAGTTCTGATTCAACTAGCTCCTGTTTTAATGGGGTTGGGAGGTTTGGTAATTTTTAAGGAACGTTATACGCTCCGTCAATGGGTGGGAGTGAGTGTATTAACCCTGGGATTTGTCCTGTTTTTTAATGAAAGATTAAGCAATTTGATTGCAGCTAAAGGACAATATTTGCTCGGCAGCGGGATTATTGCAATCGCAGCAGCAGTGTGGGCAATTTATGCTTTGGCGCAAAAGCAATTACTGCAAAAATTACCTTCTTCTAATATCATGCTGCTAATTTATGGCGGCTGCGCGTTATTGTTTAGCCCGTTTGCTCAGCCACAATTGCTACTCACAATGAGTTTGCTACATTGGGGAATGCTGCTTTTTTGCGCTTTGAATACCGTACTCGCTTACGGATCTTTTGCGGAAGCTTTGGAACATTGGGAAGCTTCGCGGGTGAGTGCAGTATTGGCTTTGGCTCCGATTGTAACTTTAATATCGGTGTGGGGTGTAGGGTGGCTAATACCGAATTTAATTGCACGGGAAGCTATCACAATATTGGGAGTTTTTGGGGCGGTTTTGGTGGTAGGTGGATCGATAGCGATCGCTTTGGGCAAAAAATCGGTAAATCGGTAAAAATGGGCGATCGCAGATGCTGAAACCATGATGTGGCGGTAGTTTTACCCCTTGGGCTACTCCAAAAGAGAGTTTATAATAGAAACTCAACGCTCAAACCCTTAATTATATCATGTCCAGTTGCATCGGTAGCGTTAGGCTAGCAGGTAAGCAGGTGAGCAGGTGAGCAGGTGGGAGGAAAAAAACAGCTTTTCGCACAATCGACTATATACAACCTATTGCCTAAGGACATGATATTAGGAGGGCTTTCAGAGGGCGAACAAGTGTAATTTTCCCAGACTGACAGAAGAGCCATATCTCCTCATACACCTGTTCATCCGCATAAGTCAAATTATACCGTCCGCTTACGATTGCCGAACTGAGCGGTTGGGTTTAAACTGTACTCAAAGAGTATTTGACAGCGGATGGCAAGCGAGTGAGGTACAGCCTTGTGGCTTGGTGTGCGGGCAGCATTAATGCTGCCCGCACACTGCTGCCAAGGTGTACCTCATACGGCTGCAATCCGCTATAGTTTTACACCCAATACCGGACAAAGATACTTCGTAAGGGCAACAACGGGGGAAGCATTAACGGATGAACTTGTTGGTTGCTCCTATATTAATAGATTAGAGAAAATTTGTTTTGCCAGGGATAAGATCGTGCATCAAAGAACCCACAAATCCTCCTCCAGTCCTCGTCAAACTCAGCAAAAAAGCTCTCAGTTTGCTCCCATCCCCTTTGCTGTTCAAGCGCAACAGGAAACTCAAAGACCTCCCACCCAGGAGGAGATAGAGGACAAAGCTTTCGCTCAGAACAAGTTTGAAGCGTTTAAACTTCAGCTTAAGGAAAAGAGTGGCAATATCGCGCCTGTAGAACAGGAAAGATTGGGTGTGTTGCAAGCCAAAATGAATGATTACTGGGTGCAGAGACGGGAAAAGTCATCGCGGTTCGGGTTCAACCTTGCTAATATTGCGATTCATAGCCCTGATGCACCGGGAAATGCTGCGATACAAACTAAGCTGGATCAAAAGACCGATGGAGAAGGTGAACAGCAGCAATCCCCGCAAGAGTCAAGAGAAACAGCAAGTAACGAGGGGATGGGTTTAGTACAGAGCGCGTTTCAGGAAAGTAATCCCCAAAGTCATCCGGTGCCACCCATTCAAGCAAAGTTGACCATTGGGCAGCCTGGGGATAAATATGAACAGGAGGCAGATGCGGTAGCAGCGAAGGTGGTAGAACAGATCAATACACCTGCATCTGCTCAGTCAACTCAAGGGCAGTCGGTACAGCGTCAGGAAGAAGAGAAAGAAGAGGAAGTGCAGGCGAAACATGAGATTTCCGCACTGCAACGGATGGAAGAACCAGAAGAGCGAGACATCCAAGCTAAGTTAATCCAAATGCGTGGGGAAGCGATTGGGGGAGGGGAAGCTGCAACGGATTTGGACACTGCTATTAATAGTGCCAGAGGAAGTGGACAGCCTTTGGATGCAAGTCTGCAACGGTCAATGGGGCAGGCGATGGGGGCTGATTTTAGTGGGGTGAGGGTGCATACAGATTCCCAGTCTGATCGGTTGAATCAGTCGATTCAGGCGAAGGCGTTTACGACAGGGCAGGATGTGTTCTTTCGGCAGGGTGCCTATGATCCGGGGAGTCGAGGGGGGCAGGAGTTGATTGCCCATGAGTTGACTCATGTGGTGCAGCAGAGTGGGGGTGGAGTGCGGGCAATGACCAAAGGACTGACGCGGGATGATGGTCTAGAGCAGGCACCGAAAGCAGAGAACGAAACCACTGTAAACCGTGATGTCACGTTCGTGTCTCCTTTTGCCTCCAGTCATTTGCGCTCAGCTAACCGGCAAACAGCCTTTCTCCAAGCCAAATTGGTTACCTACAAACCCAAAAAAGACACGAATGCATATGATGAGGAGGAACAGGAGGCTGCCCTCAAAGCAGCACAGGTAGATGGTTTGGTCGAAAAAGCATTCGATGAGTTCAAAAATGGCGATTATACTGGAGCGTCGGATGCACAAATAGCCCTGTACATCAAGCGCAAGTTTGAGTTCGATCAGGGGAAGGGAAATATGCACCCCTCGACAGCAGCTGGATACGTCATTGAGGGAAAAGCCAACCGTGGCATCCAAGCACTAGGATTTATCACCCAAGGGACAGACGTTATGGCTGGCACGCGACCCGATGTCGTGATTCCATTGTTATCAAACAATCAAGCCCTCGTAGATATCACTGCCTCAAATAGCATCGGTCACATCTTTAGCAAGAAAGGAAACTGGACTGGTCACAAAAACATTCCGTATGTTGCTGAATCTGTATATCCCAGCATCAACTTTACAGACGTGACAGCTACTGCTGCTCTATCCCAAGAGCAAATTAACACAGCAATTCGCCTTGTGGAAGAACAGAAAATTGCTGACGAACTCGCTTTGAAAGAGTGGGCAGATCAGCAACAAGAAAAATACTACGAGCTACAAAGAGACCTGCGTCAAAAACTCCATGAACTATGTGAAACAGCCAAGAGTAAGAGCAAGCAGGTGTTGATTTCAGGTCGGAAAGCTGAGGTTTGGAAGGAATTTGGCTTGAATGTGAATATCAATTTAAACGCAGGACAGTTTAAGGTCGAGGAGATTTCCTACGAGGAACAGTTAAAAACCAATAAAAATTTCACTGTGCAGACTCATCGTAAGCAAGAACGTTATGCTATTATCAACCAACTTATGGGGCAACTTCATTGAACATGATATCACCAGTGCGATCGCCTGATCTTGTAGGTTTGGCAAATGGACATGATTCCTGATGAAATTGTCAAATTATCAGAAATTTGCCCACCCTACCCCTCTCTAAGTGCGATAGCGAAGCGCTGGTGCAAGCAGATAGCCGATCTTGTAGGTTAGGTCGAAGCCGCTCTATATGGTATCAGTCATCTGTCCTAACTGCCTTGGCGGTTGCTATACAACCAGGCGTAGGGGCACGGCATAGACAATATGTTTCACCACAGCAAAGGCGATCGATGCCCTGCCCCTACCACAATCGATACACACAATATGTTTCACCCGCGCCAACGCGGTTGATGCCGTGTCTGCGTTGGCAGTAGGGGCACGGCATAGACAATATGTTTCACCACAGCAAAGGCGATCGATGCCGTGCCCCTACCACAATCGATGTACGCAATATTTTTTTCACCCGCGCCAACGCGGTTGATCTCTTGTCTGCGTTGGCAGTAGGGGCACGGCATCAACAATATGTTTCATCAGCGCCAAGGTGGTGGATGCCGTGCCCCTACCACAATCGATGTACGCAATATTTTTTTCACCCGCGCCAACGCGGTTGATCTCTTGTCTGCGTTGGCAGTAGGGGCACGGCATCAACAATATGTTTCATCAGCGCCAAGGTGGTGGATG
>NZ_BLAY01000031.1 GCF_020521235.1 Microseira wollei NIES-4236
TGCCCCTAGGAAGGGGCACGGCGTCAAAGGTATCAAGCAATAACAGATAACTTGAATCGTGCCTTGCCCCTAGGAAGGGGCACGGCGTCAAAGGTATCAAGCAATAACAGATAACTTGAATCGTGCCCTGCCCCTAGGAAGGGGCACGGCGTCAAAGGTATCAAGCAATAACAGATAACTTGAATCCTGCCCTGCCCCTAGGAAGCGTCACGGCGTCAAAGGTATCAAGCAATAACAGATAACTTGAATCCTGCCATGCCCCTAGGAAGGGTCACGGCGTCAAAGGTATCAAGCAATAACAGATAACTTGAATCCTGCCATGCCCCTAGGAAGGGTCACGGCGTCAAAGGTATCAAGCAATAACAGATAACTTGAATCCTGCCGTGCCCCTACATGCACCCAACTTGCCTAAACAGAGACAAAATTCGCCGCCGTCAAAGTAGTAGTATTCACACCATTCAACACCGCTAAAGTTTCAGAGCCAAACATAATACTATTGCCCGACAAAGTTAACTGACTGAAAGTTAAACCGCCCGACAACCCAATCCGATCGATCAACCTGAGGAAGTCCTTCACAGTATCCGTTCCCCATCCCGCACCCAGAACGAAGACATCTCGGTTAAAATCGCCGCCACCCATGAGCAAGTCATTACCAGCACCGCCAACCAGAGTATCGCTGCCACCGCCGCCCCGCAGGGTATCGTTACCCATCCCCTCACCCGACTCGCCATCGCCATACAACAAATCGTTGCCATTTTCCCCTTCCAAGTAATCATTGCCATCGCCGCCAATCGCAGTATCATTGCCACTGCCGCCATAGACGGTATCGTCGCCGCCCAGAGCTTCGATGTTGTCGTTGCCAGCACCACCAAAGAGCAAGTCGTTGCCGCTGGTACCAGTGAGACTCTTTCCGGCAACGGCAGTCACATTTACCGTCACAGTACCCGTACTGGCGAGACTGCCATCGCTCAGAGTGTAGTTAAAGTTAGCGTTGCCGGTAAAATCATTGTTAGGAGAAAACACAATAAAGTCATCGCTACTGATAGTGGCGGTGCCATTATTGTTCAACGTCACCGTACCGCCAACACCAGCCCTAACTGCTGTGATACTGAGGGCATTTGCAGGGCTATCCACATCCGTATCGTTCGCCAGTAAGGTAGCGACTGGAATATTGAGGGGAGTATTTTGAGGTGTGGTGGTGCTGTCGTTCACCGCCACCGGGGGTTGCTGCGCGGCATAGCCAAACCCGCTCTTGCTGCCAAACACTACATAACGCGGCCCCGCATCGCTCTTGCCGTTGGGGGCACCTAATGCCCCGATAATCACGTCATCAATGCCATCGCCGTTGACATCCCCGGCGCTGCTGACCGACCAGCCTGAGAAGTCAGCTACCGCGATGCCGTTAATCGCAAAGCCGTTGCTGCCGTTGAGGGATGACAGGTTGAGGCTCGCACCAAACCCGCTCTTGCTGCCAAACACTACGTAACTCTGCCCCGCCAAATAGCTGCCGTTGGGGTCGGCACCTCTTGCCCCGATAATCAGGTCATCAATGCCATCGCCGTTGACATCCCCGGCGCTGCTGACCGAGTTGCCTGAGAAGTTAAACGCCTTGATGCCGTTAATCGCAAAGCCGTTGCTGCCGTTGAGGGATGACAGGTTGAGGCTCGCACCAAACCCGCTCTTGCTGCCAAACACCACGTAACTCTGCCCCGAATTGCTGCCGTTGGGGTTGGCATTGCTTGCCCCGATAATTACGTCATCAATACCATCGCCGTTGACATCCCCGGCGCTGCTGACCGAGATGCCTGACCAGTCATCCGCCGCGATGCCGTTAATCGCAAAGCCGTTGCTGCCGTTGAGGGATGACAGGTTGAGGCTCGCACCAAACCCGCTCTTGCTGCCAAACACCACATAACTCTGCCCCGAATTGCTGCCGTTGGGGTCGGCAAAGGGTGCCCCGATAATCAGGTCATCAATGCCATCGCCGTTGACGTCCCCGGCGCTGCTGACCGGGTTGCCTGATCTCTCATCCGCCGCGATGCCGTTAATCGCAAAGCCGTTGCTGCCGTTGAGGGTAGAGAGGTTGAGGCTCGCACCAAACCCGCTCTTGCTGCCAAACACCACGTAACTCTGCCCCGAACTGCTGCCGTTGGGGTCGGCACCGGATGCCCCGATAATCAGGTCATCAATGCCATCGCCGTTGACGTCCCCGGCGCTGCTGACCGATTGGCCTGAGAAGTCACCCGCCGCGATGCCGTTAATGACAAAGCCGTTGCTGCCGTTGAGGTCTGAGAGGTTGAGGCTAGGACTAAACCCGCTCTTGTTGCCAAACACCACGTAACTCTGCCCCGAACTGCTGCCGTTGGGGTCGGCACCGGGTGCCCCGATAATCAGGTCATCAATGCCATCGCCGTTGACGTCCCCGGCGCTGCTGACCGAGTTGCCTGAGAAGTCATTCGCCGCGATGCCGTTAATCGCAAAGCCGTTGCTGCCGTTGAGGGATGACAGGTTGAGGCTCGCACCAAACCGGCTCTTGCTGCCAAACACCACATAACTCTGCCCCGAATAGCTGCCGTTGGGGTCGGCATTGCTTGCCCCGATAATTACGTCATCAATACCATCGCCGTTGACATCCCCGGCGCTGCTGACCGAGATGCCGTCCAAGAAACCCGCCGTGATGCCGTTAATGGCAAAGCCGTTGCTGCCGTTGAGGGATGAGAGGTTGAAGGTTGGATTAGACATAGTGTTAGTTATTGGTTGTTAGTTATTAGTTGAAAGTTCTCACATCGGCGACTTCTCAACAGAAGTCAGAATTCTAGCTTTAGCCCATCGTGATGACGCGACGAATCTCGTCTGTTCTAAAACCAATCGCCATCGGACGCCGCACTCCGGGCAACACCTGTACGTCGTATAATTCCTCCACCACTCCTTCCAGGCGCAAGGAGTGAACTACGTCTCCGCTTCGCAAGTCGATGACTAATAATCCGCACCGAGGCGAAGCATTTTTCGCCAACAATTCCCCATCTAGCGGTAATCCGCTAAAGGTTTTGTTGTGCCTGGGTTGAGAAATTCCCACTACCGCAAAGTCGCCGTGAAATGCTAACCCGCGCTGGTATCCCGGACAAAAAGCCACGGGTTCAAATTTGCCTTTGTCTAAGTCTGCATAACCAAATTCCCCCGTTCCTGAGTTGAGCAACCACAGTTTGTCTCGATACCAACGGGGGGAATGAGGCATCGACAGTCCGGTGAGGAGGATTTCGTTACTCTGCACATCGATGACGCAACCCCCATCCACCCGCTTGTCTCGCCACCCATCTGCTACATCCGACTGGCTGACGGCAGTTACGTATCTGGCTTGTCCATCCCGCACCGCTAAACCATTGAGGTGACACCTGTCCTCCGCTGCCAATTTGGAGATAAACGGCGGTTGCCACACTCCGATGAAACTGTGGGTTTCGCTGATAGTTGCGAGACAGCTAAATAAGGTATTGACAAATATCAATTTCTGTGTATTTGAATCTTGCCCTTCTGCCTGAACCAAGGCAATATCGTGGATATCCAAATCCCCCGTGACATAACCCACTTGGGGCAAATAAAGCGCATCGTAATTGTCGTAGATTTGTCCGGGTTGGAGGATGTTTTCCAATCGCCAAAGTTGATAGAGAGAACTCATATATAGGCTGGAACCTTGGGCATATAAGCCCATGCACCGCTCAAATGTGCGCTCGAATACCGACAGTCGCCCGTCAGGTTGCAAGCCGATGAAAAATAGCTTTCCGGCTTGATAGGTGGTAAAGGCGAGGCTGAGATTTTGCTCGAACAGCCAGGGGGTGAATTGGCGGGAAGCGTTGATTTCTAGACCTTTAGCAGGGGCGGTGGGGGTTTGAGTCATGGTTGGTTTTTGGTAAGTTATTAAAGCTGTTTGTAATTTCGCATTATTAGATAACCCCAGTTGCTAGTTATAATTATCGTGGGTTGCACAGCAGAAGCTAATCGCAAGCTTGCTAATTGCTGATGGGAATATTTTTCTGTTCTACCAGCCATTAGCTATTAGCCATTAGCAGTCCTAAAAAGATAACTAGCAACTTGCGTTAGATAGTTAGGTGGCTTTCAGGATACCTAACTGTTTTATTGTTTGTGTTGGGTGGTGCTGTGCTTAACCCAACATCCAGTTCTAGGATTTATATCGTTGACCGTTGCATCGGAATTACGACCTGTAGGGGCTTTTCTTGCAATTAGCAATTAGCAATTACCAATTACCAAGAAAGCCAATCATTCCGATGCAACCGGATTTGATATTATTTATATGCTCGCCAACTTTAACCTAAGTTTTGCTGAAAAGTCTGCCATTTTGGCAATTTTCCTACTTTTCCCACCTTTCCTACTTTTCCTAGCTACTGTTGTTCATGAAAATTTAAAAAATATCTCTATTTTTTACATAATTTGTCCGGATTATTTATATTTGTAAATTAAAAAATATATATTTTAATAACGCAAGTTGCTAGCCATATCGTGTCCGGAAAGCGTGCTGCACGTGCGGGGCGGGTTTATTTATCCTTGGCGCAGCTAGCAACGATCGCATAGGGCGTATTCGCAGATAACGAGATAAAATCTAGGGTTTTAAACATAAATTGTCGCCCAAATGCTAATGCCTCCGGCACGAGTAGATCGAACAACCCTACATCTATAAAACAGCTTAAGATTCTTTTTTGGATAGGTCTATTTGATTTGTGAGAAAGACTTTTTTTAACCCCAGAGGACACAGAGGAATAAAATAGAGAGAGTTTCATAATTAATTTAGCAGCGGTATGACGATGGATATTGTTTTTACTCCTTGATTCGTTCGCGCACCATCTCTTCAGTTGAAGTGCTGGATGCCCATCCAAGGCAAATTGCTAACCATAATTCCAAACTCAATGCTATCTGCACGCTTGATGAAGAACGCGCCCGTCAACACGCTATAAAAGCAGATAAAGCCTTAGCACGCGGTGAAAATTCGGCGTACCTATCACAATTAAAGATGCGCTTGAAACCGCTGGACTCCGCACCACTTCGGGCTACAAACTGCTCAAAGATTACATTCCTAAAGAAGACGCAAAAGCAGTAGAGCGACTGCGTGCGGCTGGAGCTATTATTTTGGGTAAAACAAATCTGGCGAAATTAGCAGGTTACTAACGCAAGTTGCTAGGTAATAGGTTGTGAAATTGGGAATTGGGAATTGGTAATTGGATTCATTGGCAGTCTACTCTTGATATCATGTCCGCGAGAGATCAGTTGTGTATAGTTGATTGTGCGAAAAAGCGTTTTTTCTCCCCCATCCCCTTTGCTCCCCCATCCCCTTTGCTCTCCAAACGCAACCGATGCAACCGGACACGATATGAGTCATCAACCCGGTTTCTGCGTCGATTTCTCCCTGTCAAACCCACGATTTTTCAGAGAAACCGGGTTTCTTTGGCGCGATCAACCCGGTTTCTGAGTAGATTTCTCGCTGTCAAAACCACGATTTTTCGGAGAAACCGGGTTTCTTTAGGGTCAAAACCCCGATTTTTCCCAGAAACCGGCTTTCTTTAGCGTCAAACCCCCGATTTTTCAGCTCGCCAAAGTTTCTGACGCCAGGGATGTAACTAGCAACTTGAGTTACTAAGCTGCTACGCATTTAAATCCAATAAAGAGGCGGGCTTTCCGGCCCACCCCACAAGAAGAAGGGAAAATTTGGCTCTCAAATTAGGTGCGTAGCAGCTGATCAAAGCACCAACGATTTCAGGACTTACGCACCACGAGCCTAGAAACCCGGTTTCGACCGTCGAACGCGAGTGCGGAAGGGAGGCATATCGCTGATTCCCAAACCAACGATTTTTCGGATCGCCCTTTGTTTCTTTGCGTAAGTCCTAGATTTGTTTCCTCGCGTCAACAATCCTTGGAACTTGAATTGTACAGCAGGCGGAAGTTCTGGAGGTAGTGCTGCTGCTGTAGCTGCGGGACTTTCTCCACTCGATATTGGCAGCGATATTTCAGGTTCAATTCGTCAACCTGCTCATTTTTGCGGCGTGTATGGACTCAAACCAACCGAGGGGCGATTGTCTACAAAATCAATGAAATTTTACAAAATCTTGACGGGATCTTTATTTATTTTTTTCCAAAATATGTTTTGAGTTTTTCTAGGTAAATTCCTTGTTTTTTCAATAAAATTTTGATGAAGATTAAGTAAAGACACTAGACAAAAAAAATAAATGCGGAAAAATTAAGTAAATTGTCTAAGGCGGATATTCCATCTAATGGCAGGATAAGGAACTAAATAATCTCGAAAATATCTTGGCAGTTGCCGTAGATAAAGAAAGAGATTTTTAGCAACTGCTGATAGAAGAGTTTTGGCAATTTTTCGGCTCAGATGCTAGCCGCTTAATTGCTATTTTCTAATTGCGGCGATCGTGGGGTTCAGTACAATCGCGCTCTTTGGAGTACACCAACCTTTAACTTTGATCCAGATCGGGAGTGTTGATATGAAACTTCTTTCTCAGACCTTGACCTCAGTAGCTGTTGCTATGACTGCTGCCATCAGCTTGTCAGCGGGGGTAGAGGCAGCTACTTTTGGCTCAAATTCTTCGCGCAGCGTTCCATTTTTTCTCGATATTCCAACAAGCAAGCTCGCCACAGTCGGTGGGAATATTGACAATTCCAACTTGTCAAATTCTACAACCCCCTCTCAACTCGCCATCGGACTCAACTTTACTGCTAGTACGCTTTTTGACAGTGGGTTCATCCCGCCGGACACAATGGGTGCAGTTGGTAGCGATCGCATTGTCGAACTAATCAACGGTAAGTACTCGGTCTACGATAAAGGTACTGGTGCCCTGCTGCAAGCTAGCTCGCTCAACCAGTTTTGGAGCGATGCCGGAGTAACGCCCAGTGGCTTCTTAGCTTTTGACCCAAGAGTAGTATACGACCCCTTCAGTCAGCGCTGGTATGCTGTTTCTGCGGACAATCCCTTTGGGGAGAATAACTTTTTGTTTGCCGTATCAAAGTCTTCCGATCCAATAACGGGGTGGACTGGTTTTGCCATTGATAGCGACTCAACAAACCAGCGCTGGGTAGATTATCCGACGCTGGGTTTCGATCGAGACGGCGTTTATCTGGCGGCGAATATGTTTCCTATCTCTGCTTCTGATTTAAGAACGACTATTGTGGCGCTGCCAAAGAACGATCTGCTGGCAGCAACGCCGACGGTTGCTAATGCGACAAAATTCGAGAATATCTCTGTGGGCGAAACTGGATTTACCCTGCAGCCCGTTGTCAATCTAGACAATACGGGATTGCCAGCTGCTCTATTATCTAGCTTCAATACATTTGCAGGCGAATTCAAGCGCTCAAACATTGTCGGGGATATAACTTCACCCACACTTGATACTTCAAATGGATTGATTTCTGTCCAACCCTTCTTTTCTCGATTCAGCGCTGAGCAACCGGGTGCGAAACAGAATATCGAGATAGCCAACGGCAGCATCTTCCATTCAAATATAATTTTACAGAACGGAGCTTTCTGGGGCGGACAAACTGTTGATAACGGAGGACGTGCAGCGCTTCGCTGGTTCCAAATCGATGCCACCACCAACCAACGCTTGCAAGAAGGTTTAATTGCCGATCCAAATCTGGATTTTTACTATGGTTCCCTTGCTGTAAACGATTTTGGCGATGTTGTAATTGGTTTCAATGGTTCGGGTGAATCGCAATTTGTCAGCAGTTATGCAGTGCTGGGTCAAACTGTCGGGGGTGTCACAACTTTTGGCAATCCTTTGTTGCTCCAAGCTGGTGCTGCTGATTACCAAGTCGGAACTGGTCGCAACCGCTGGGGAGACTACAGCGCCACCGTCCTCGATCCAACCGATCCGTTTACCTTCTGGACGTTCCAAGAGTTTGTTTTCGCTGAAAATGTGTGGGGTACGCAGATCACCCAACTCAGAGTCGTTCCCAACACTCCTAACGCAACAATCATCAACGGTGGCTTTGAAACTGGCAATTTTACTGGATGGACAACAACAGGCAACACTAGCATCCAAACCTCAGCTTTTGGCAGTGGGCCAACTGAAGGAACTTTTCAGGCTTTACTATCAACCGGAGGATTTACAGTTTCTGACTCGGCTTTGGAAACATTCCTTGGGTTAGCACCTGGAAGCTTGGACAATCTTAGCAATGGAAATGCTACCGCAGGCTCCGCAATTCGACAAACGTTCGCAGCCAAAGCGGGAGACATTTTGACTTTTGATTGGAATTTCCTGACGGATGAGTTCACGCCAACCTTTTTTAACGATTTTTCTTTCGTATCAATCAGTTTTCTAGAGGAACTGGCTGACACTACTTTCCCAACTTTCATCAGTTCTCTGACACCATTTAACGAAGAGACTGGCTTGCAAAAGTTTTCTTTCAAGATACCGACGACGGGAACATATACATTGGGACTAGGCGTTATAGATGTGGCAGATAGCATTGTCGATTCGGGATTATTGGTTGATAATGTTAAGCTGGTTTCCGTTCCCGAACCCACTTCTGCGTTCGGCTTCTTGGCATTTGGTGCGTTTGGCGTCGGTTCTCTGCTGAAGCGAAAACAGCAACAGAAAGTGTAAAATAACACTTTTATTGGATTGGGTTTCTTGACCGCTTGACGGGTGCGATCGCACTTCCAGTACTAGATATCAGACTGGTTGCGATCGCCCGTACCAATAAACCAATTGCACAAGATACAAAAGCGATATGCCGACCGCACGCACTCGCGTTCGCATCGCTTCATATAGTTTCCGGTTGCATCGGAATTACGACCTTTAGGGGCAATTAGCAATTAGCCATTAGCAATTACCAATTACCAAGAAAGGCCGCTCATTCCAATGCAACCGGATTTGATATCACCTGGCAATGTTTAGCGGTAAAGGTGGAGTCGGAAAAACCACCCTTGCTTGCGGTTTTGCGCGGCGTTGGGCAAAGTTGTTTCCTAATGAAGAAATCCTCTGTCACGAATGTAGGTTGGGTTTCCTGGCATAAACCCAACCTATGGCAATGGCAGATCCTACTATATCCTCAAGCAAAAATTAGCAGTAGAACCTAACCAAGTTTAACAATTAACGTCGCAAGGCAACGCGCTCTTTTCAGCCATTTTAACCATCCACTGGCTCCATTCCAACAGCTAACAAATTGATTGTATATGCTTGTGGCTTGTGAGCCTGCGTTAACTACACAAGCAGCCAAAGCACTCCAATTTTTGGCAATGGCTAAAGCAACACAAGGCCCTGCTACTGCTGCGTATGCAGGAGGTATCAACGTATCGCTGAGATTTTGCACCATGTCGGAAACAACAATGCCAGCATAATTAGCTGGTGTGATGCGTGTGTTTTCTGGCAAAAAACTTTGGTAGGTTGCAGATGTCTCGTTAACAGATTTTAGCTCTTTTTGAGGTGCGGTTGATACAGATTTAAATAAATCCGGTTGATTTTGCAGATAAATCTGTCTTGCTGGTGCTTGTAGAGAGTCAAACAACTCGCGACGTTCTGCAACTGATAACCTTTCTATAGCACGTCTATCA
This sequence comes from Microseira wollei NIES-4236, assembly GCF_020521235.1. Taxonomy (GTDB): domain Bacteria; phylum Cyanobacteriota; class Cyanobacteriia; order Cyanobacteriales; family Aerosakkonemataceae; genus Microseira; species Microseira wollei. The sequence continues at coordinate 9,569 of NZ_BLAY01000031.1, forward strand.
ACTCTGATAGCTCCTGCTTTAATTTTGTTATCGATATTGTTTGCCCTTTGTTCAAGTTGTTCCAAACGCGGCTGATTAGCTTTTTCTGCTTGCTCAAATGTATCGAGAGGAGTGATGCTACCTTGTGTGCCTTGGCTATTTGCTAAAGTCTGAGCATTTTGTAAGGCATTGTCCAAAGCAGCTTTCATTGCTTGTGCGTATTCAAGTGTAGCCTGACTAATTTCCTCCGAGTCTCCCACAGCGAATACATTTTGCCTTTCTATTCGGTTGAATGCCGTTTCAATCCTATTCAATCTGGCTGTGGCATTTCCTAATTGTAGTTGAATTGTTTGCCTTGGAGTTATTGGGATATTTTGTATTGGGATTTGAGCCAAAGCGTTAATACTCGTTAACAAACAGCCCACACTCGCCAAAATCACCCATTTCCATTTGAGCCGATTTAAGTTCCTGAACATTACTTTTCTTCCTTGTTATAAGAATTTTGATGAATTTAAGGGCAGCAAAAAGTCACCCCATTTATCCGAGGATGCGCCCGACTCTGTAATATTAGCCCTGCGGGTTTGTAAATCTTGTGGGCGAATTACTTTGACTTTTGGTCAAACAAGAAATTTGGGGTCGTCAGAATTTACAGCTGCCTGTCATTCATCCTCAACACCCACTGGCAAATTAGACGCAACCTAATGTTTGATTTCTCGCGCTCAGCGCTAAACCGAATTAACCTGGAAAGACTGCCTGCAATCTTGATGCACTTAACCAGGACAGCGCGATCGCACTTCTGCTATCACCTGGCCTCAACCCACAACCATAGCCAGCTAACTGCCTACTATGTTGCACCAGGCGGTTTAATATTTTTATCTTGCCTGTTTTACCTGAGAATAGCGCTTTAACGCTCTGATAATATTAGATTAGCAAGCATTTATTGAAAATGCTAAATTGTTAAGAATACTTAACTAAAGTCGGCTCAGATCGCTGCGATCGCAAGTCCATCTTTTATGTCATGAAAAGCTATGTCATATCAATTCCGTTTATCTAGTCACAATATGGTAGAAAATGTGCAAATAATTTTGCTCCCTACCTCTGGCTCCCCTCTGCACCTGGAGCGGTATGAGTATGAGTAGTAATGCTTCGGGATAAACTAGAGTCAATCCGAGCGCATATGTGATGCTATGCACCCATCCAATCCCCCCCATCCGCCTTCGGAAACCCTGCCGACGATGTATGATATCAAATCCGGTTGCATCGGAATGATTGGCCTTTCTTGGTAATTGCTAATTGCTAATTGCTAATTGCCAGAAAAGCCCCTACAGGTCATAATTCCGATGCAACGGTCAACGATATGATTTGCTCAGAGAAGATCCTCACGATTCCGATCTGCCAGAGCAGCACCCGCGATCGCCTAAAGAAACCATGCCGACGATGTACGATTTGCCTAGTGAATTAGTAGGAGAAACAGGATTACCGGACGAATTTCATCGCATACAAGCTGATAGTCTGAGCGAAACTTGTCAACCGCCTAATTGGCAGCTAGATGAGGTCTTTACTGCTAGCGACCTCAATCTTTATTATGACCCCCGTCATCCCGGCTGGTATAAACGTCCTGATTGGTTTCTAGTTTTAGGTGTTTCCCGTTTCCAAGAACAGCAAAATTTACGCTTAAGCTATCTAGTTTGGCAAGAAGGAGTTAATCCATTTTTAGTAGTTGAATTACTCTCTCCCACAACTGAAGAAGAAGATTTGGGAGAAACAGTTAGAAGAGTCGATCAACCTCGGACAAAGTGGGAAGTATACGAGCGGATTTTAAGGATTCCCTACTACGTTATCTACGATCGCTATCAAAATCAATTACGTGCCTTTCGTTTAAATGGCACTCGTTACGAAGCTTTATCTCTGCCAGATGGACGTTTGTGGCTAGAAGAAATGCAATTGGGATTGGGATTGTGGCAGGGTAGCTATCAGGGAACAACTGGATTGTGGCTGCGTTGGTACGATGAGAATGGTTGGATACCGACGCTAGCAGAACGTGCTGAACAGGAACGCCAACCTGCCCAGGAGGAACGCCAACGTGCCCAGGAGGAACGCCGGCGCGCCGAGCAGATGGAAATGGCTCTAGCTGAGGAACGTCAACGGGTTCAGCAGTTGGTAGAACGGTTGCGATCGCTCGGAATCGATCCACATAGCGTCGATAATTAAACCTAGATATTCAGTTAAGTTACGCAAGTTGCTAGTTATAAACTTTGGCGTTGCAAGCTGGCTAATTGCTAATTGCTAATATAGGATTTTTACTGACATTAGCCATTAGCCTCGTGACCCAGGCGGTCGCCTGGGAACGCCATTAGCTGCTATGGATGAGATAACTAGCAACTTGAGTTAAGTTCCTACCTAGTCTATTTTTAGGCAACCCAAGTTGCTAGTTACATCGAGCCAAAGAAACTTTGGCGATCTGAAAAATCGTGAGTTTGACCCTAAAGAAACTTTGGTGAGCGGAAAAATCGTGGGTTTGACAACGAGAAATCTCCTCTGAAACCGGGTTTCTGACGCCAAGAAACCCGGTTTCAAGGAATTATCGTGGGTTTGACCCTAAAGAAACCCGGTTTCTCTGAAAAATAGTGCGTTTGACAGCGAGAAATATCCTCTGAAACCGGGTTTCTGACAGGGGTAATCGGTAATTGTCAATAGTGCATCGCATTTTAATCCAATTACCAATTAGCTATTAGCCATTAGCACTGGCACAATTTATAACTAGCAACTTGAGTTAGGCAGTATTTTCCACTGTCAATCCTATTTCTTGTCCATAGGATAGTTCTAGTGTGTGACCATCTGGATCTCGCAAGAAAGCCCAATATCCAACCGGATATCCAGAATCTTTTTGTTCCTGAACCAGTACACCTTCCTGTTTTGCTCTTTCGCAAAGCGCATCCATGTCTTCGCGACTTTTACAACCAACCCCAAGATGTGCCAAAGGAGACATAATGGGATGCACTGAGTCTGTCTGAATCAGAACGATCGCAAAAGGACGAGTGCGATCGCACAGCCACACAACAGCCACACCTCTTGCTGCATCAATGCGGCGATGAATCACCTCCATTCCAGCATAGGTGGAGTAAAACTTGATACTTCGCTCAATATCTGAGACGGGGAGTGCTATGTGCGTAAGTCCAATATCAATCATCGCGACGTATATCTCGCATAATATGAAAACTCTTGCTGTGGATGATAGTTGTGTACAGCTATTTATGCAACGGTTGTTGAGCAGTATAACGGCTCTGGCTGGCGCGATATGCCAAAGGCACGCTGCGCCAACGCCCCGTAAATCGATAAAGTAGAGCTAAAGGGCAGTAACAGGGGGAAGGCAATGAGTGACCTATTCAAAGCAACTGGCGAAAACCTGAGAGGAAAAAATTCAAACCGGAGAACTCAAGGCGGATGTGCAATTCGCTACAAGCACTCGTCCGATGAGCAGTATTCCCCGCGCTGGTAATATTCCCCGTCCTAGTAACAGCAATATCGGCACAAGTCCCATTCGCACTCAACCAACTCCTAGTTCTACCCGATCAGATCCAGTTACAGCACCCCAGACAGCAACAAGTCCCTCTCTGAAAGATGTGGGCGGACTTGGGGAAGTTCTCAAAGAACTAAAAGAATTAATCGCGATTCCTTTAAAACGTCCCGAATTACTAGCCAAACTCGGACTAGAACCTAGACGCGGCGTTTTATTAGTTGGCTCTCCCGGTACTGGAAAAACCCTCACCGCTCGCGCTTTAGCTGAAGAATTGGGAGTCAATTACACTGCCATAGTCGGGCCAGAAGTTGTGGGCAAATATTACAGTGAAGCCGAACAAAGATTGCGAGAAATAGTAGATTTACCCAATTTAGAAAGCCGTTTGGCGATTTGGCAAGTTCACAATCACGATCGTCCCTTGCAAGATGTAAATTTGACACACTGGGCAGAAGTGACAGAAAGTTGGAATGGGGCGGATTTGGCGTTGCTGGGCGATCGCGCAGCGGTAGAAGCAATTCGGCGCTATCAGCATCAAGGCATGACAGATCCGGCAGCAATTCGCATTACAACCGATGATTTTGATTGTGCCTATCAAGTTTTGAGCCAACAACGCCCGGTTTAACTTCTGTGGCTAATGGCGGAGTTGACCGTTCACTTTCAATTGATTAGACTTTCCCACCAACTTCGCAACGGGTGGGTTTTCTGGGGCATATAGTGCCCTTTAAGCCGAACAGCATTGAACAAATCCCGTAATGTTTGAGCATCAAGAGCTGCTTCCTCTGACCAATGTTTGATAATCTCTAAGGTAGATAAAACCTGAAGGTAAGGAGCCGTTCGCTGAAAAAACGCGATCGCCTTCTTGTCGTCAGTCGCTATGGCCCATCTTCGGTGAACGGCGATCGCGCAGGTTGCAGATTCGCCGTCACCCAGAATAGTGGAGTAGTTTACAAACGATTCCGCCTCATCTTCTGACTCAAAATCCACGACTGTAAGTAGATTCTGTTCAATCGCTGTCTCGAATTGAGTCGCACCATCGTTTTCCTCTTGCTCAAGACGCTGGAGCGTTTTTAACTCCTGCTCTCGGACAACCTGGGTAACTGCAACCTGAGCAGGAATAGACTTGAGAATTGCCAGCAATTGACCTGAAGCAGAAAAGTTTAGAATGCAGCAAGCATCAAGAAGAATGTGGGAGCCAACAATATGCATAACTTAACTTCTCCCATTATTCCTGCATCTGGATCAGGTTGAAATCAGAGGCTTCCTCCATCATTCCGCTTGAATGTTCCCGCAATTTCTCTGCGATGCGACGAGCCTCCAAGCGGTCAACTAAGAGGAAATCTGCAAAACGCCCTTCAGTAATCAGACCCCGATCCAGCGCCTCAATCGCAAGATGCTGATAGTGAAGCGTAGTTATATCAGTGCGCTGTGGGATTTCCTCTAAACCAAGTTCTTGCTGCACCTTCCTTACCTTTAATCCCCGATCGCGCAATCGCTCCCAAGTTCCGGATGGCACAAGTTCCAGCTCTTCTAATCGATAAACAAGCGCTTCTACCGACACACCGTAGTAATGGGCTAGTGTGAATAAATGAGTTGGAGTAAACTTCCCATGCGAACGGTACATATCGTTGAACCGTTTGAGCAGACTGCTAGTCGGCATCAGGAAATATTTTGGGAAGGTGTCAGCTAGTCGCTCGCTTTCTGGAATTCGCTGGTACTGACCCTCAAAGTCCAATACAGGCTTTCGCCGATGTGCGAGAAAGTGAAGATATTCATGAGCCAGCGACCAACGTCGCCGCTCTTCTGGATGATTAGCATTTATTGCTATGCAACCGCCAAGTCGTTCGTCGTAGCTGTAAACTCCTGAGTATTTTGGTGGCATTTCTAAATAGAAGATGCGGAGTCCAACATCCTGCTCTAGAATGTCCCGCAGACGTGAAATGGGGCTATCTCCTAGTCCAAGTCTTTGACGTTCTGCGATCGCTATGCTTTCCGCAGCAGCTTTGATCGGCATATTCGTCACCTCATACTCACGAGGATAATTCTGCGGGAGTGGTGCATCCATAATTTCCTCAAGTTCCAGATAATTCCGGCAGAACTCCTCTAAAAGCCGAATTGTTGGTTCAATCTGTGCTTCTTCGCCTTCGCTGCGCTGATATGCTGCTCGGAACTGCATCTCGAAAGGCTGAACCACAGGGCGAGGTCGAACAAATTCACTAACAGATCGTCCGTAAGCACGGGCAAGCTTAATTAGTTCAGTTGCCTTAAGACGGCGCTCTCCTTTCTCAATGGCAACAATAGTGGTGCGTGCAACATCAATGACCTTAGCTGCATCAGATTGAGTCATACCGCACTTTTTACGTGCCTGTTGAAGAAGTTCTCCCAGGGTTCGCAGGTCAATGTTGTCAAGGATATTGCTAGTCATAATTTTTCCGTTACATAAAGCCTACCCAAAGTTACCCAAAGTTTGACAATATTGGACTTTGAGCTGCGTTTACTTTCTACTTCAACCTGGCGGTGTCGGCACTCACCAGTCCATAGACTATCCCCGTCTAACTGACGGTTTTTGACAAATTAATTGCCGCATTTAAGTCGCGGTCAATCTTAAATCCGCAATGGCTGCACTCAAACACTCGCTCACCCAAGGAGAGTGTTTCTTTTTTGGTTCCACAGTTAGAGCAATTTTTAGAACTTGGGAACCATCGGTCAACCACGATCAGCGACGAACCGTATAACTTACACTTGTAGGTCAACTGTCTGCGAAACTCAAAGAAACCCATATCGGCTATTGATGCAGCCAGCTTGCGATTAGCCATCATCCCGGATACATTCAAGTCTTCTATGACAACTACACCGTGGTTTTTGGCAAGTAGTGTCGTTAACTTGTGCAAAGTATCTTTGCGGATATTGGCGATTTTTTTGTGCAATCTCGCTATTTTTAGTTTTGCTTTCTTCCTGTTTGAACCGATGACTTTATGGCGATTTAGCCACTGCACTCTTGAGATTTTTGCTGCATATTTTTTGTAGGATTTGGCACCTAAGACAACTTCGCCCGTGCTGAGAGTAGCCAGTGCTTTAATACCTAAGTCAACTCCTACAACACTTGTATTGCCTAATTCCTGTAGTTCTACTTCAAATCTGAAGCTGATAAACCACCTGTCGGCTTGACGAGATATCGTGCAAGATTTAGTTAATACTTGTGGCAGCCTTTCATAAGTTTTAAGAATGCCAATTACGGGAACTTGTATTTGGTTGCTTCCCAAAATTTTGACCGTTCCTTCTAAGGTGAAAGAGTCACGTCGCCCTTTCTTCTTAAATCTCGGCACTCCGGCAGTCTTATTAAAACACCGTTTCCAAGCTTCTCGCAATGCCATTAATGCTTGCTGCGGTGTAGATTTAGAGCATTCGTAGTACCACTGATTTTCTGACTTTACCAAGGCTACTAACAATTTATGCAAGTCAATAGCTGTGGGAAACTTAAGTTTTTCATGAGGATTGGCGTTGTGGTCGAGAATGTTTTTGGTAAGCCACAATCCCCAATTCCAAGCATGACGCGCTACTCCAGAATGCTTAGCTAATAGTATGCGCTGCCCCTGATTCAATTTCAACTCTGTTTTGAAACCTAACAGCATCTTTCTACCTCTTTTGCAACTTGAGTCATGCCGTCAATCAGCTTCTTATTTTTCTGGCTTCTTGAACTATAAAGACGCGCCGAGAATACTGTAATGAGTTCAATCATATCCTGCACTAATTCTTGCTCAAATGTTACCTCTTCGTTGGTTTTTTTGATGATTACAACCTCTGTCTCAAACTCCTCACACATAGCGAATACCAGTTCCGCACCAAAACGTAAAAGTCGGGGTTAGACACCCGGAACTCTTCTCCTAAAAGCTCTGACACAACATCCCCTACCATAAGCAAAGTCAGTGGGTGAACAGAGCGGGAGCGATCCAACCCCACAGCAGATGCACGGTAAGGAAGGTTGGTCGATCGATCTCCATACTTAAAGCCGCCCAATTCACACAGATATTCTTACCAGCATTTTGCATAGCCCGTCCCAACATTTCCCCCATGCCCTTGGCGAGTACAACCGGAGTAGCACCTTTGCTCTTGATGTCTCGCATCAACGCTTCCATCGCCATCCAGGCACATTCGTTGAGATCGCGCTTTCCTTCACACAGCATCCGGTAAGGCTTTTGGTATAGCCCCGAAAGCTGATTGTGAACGATATCTCCGTCAGGCATAGTTTAACCTCCGGAAGTCTGAGCTTGCTTTCATAAGGAATTACGCAAAAAAATCCTGTTTTTATCAAAAATCGTCGGTTTGGTAGCTAAAAATCTCCGAACAAACCTAGTTTCTGGCCTTTTCCTGCGTAAGTTCTATTGATAACAAAGTTAGGCGATTTTTCTGACATTGTCAAATATTAAGCAAAATTTTAGAAAAAAATGTCAAAGTTGGCTCGCCTCTATATAGCGGATTGCAGCCGTATGAGGTATACCAAATGCGAAAGCGGCAGCAAAAATGGCAGCCGCTTTCGCATTCCTGCGCCAAAAGGCTGTACCAATACGAGTTTGCAATCGGCTGTACAGCGGATGGACATCACAGATGTCATCAGATTCTCGGAACAGAAACAGATGTGTCAAAAATTCTTGTCAATCAAAGAGCGATCGCTCGCCCTCCTATGCGATATGCCTCCGGCACGCTGGCGCGATCGCACAATTCACCCATCCAAGTAAATCTAGATGTGGGAATGGGTATTCTCTTAGCGTGCATGGATACGATCGCACCGACTAATTTCCCATTCTAAATTGTCTCAGTAGACGGTATTTTCAGCGCTCTCATCCGAATGCGATCGTCCTCAATGACGCTGAAATTTCCTGCCCAATCATCGCAAGATGAAATCGCAACCAGAACCTTTTGAGCAACGGCTGCACCGCAAGGGGCTTTAATCCGAAACAGGATGATGCCAATTGTGGCGGGTAACTGTACCCGGAAGGCAAGTTCGCCAAAGTCTTTGTCGAAAGTCAGCAGGATACGTTCTTCGGCTTGGGCAGGCTGAAGCACTTGTGCATCGGAAATGCCAGGGGCATCGGTGCGAATCCAACTAACATCGTGTCCAGCTTGCCGTAGGGCTTCTACAGCATCGCCTGGAAAGTTTTCGTTGGCGAGGAAGCGCATAGGTTAGGCAAACAGGGCGTAGACTTTTTCGGCTTTGAGAGCGGCACTAGCCTAGCCCAGACAGGCTTGGATGTCTTCGAGAGTGATGCCGGGGTAGTTGCGGAGGATTTCATCGGTTGTCCAGCCTTGCGCCAGCAGGTCGATGATGAATTCGACCGCAAGGCGGGTGCCTTTGATAATAGGTTTGCCGACGAGGATGTTGGGGTCGAGGGTGATGCGGCTTTGCCAGTCCATAGGTTGAGCTTGAACGCTTTGGTGTCTGTTCTCGTATTTTAAAAGTTGAGTTTTGGCTTTGCACCCGCTCCAGGATTGTTTGCAGTCGATAAACCCGATTCGTGGCAAGGTATCGCTCATCTAAATAAACCCAGATGTGGGAATGGGTATTCGGGTAGCTTACTTCTTTGCGATCGCAATTCCCTTCCAACCCTACAAATCATCAGTTACGCTACTATTTTCCCCCCTGGTTACAAGAGAAGTACCCACATGCGAGCGCTCACAGCAAGCCTACCCCAAAACCACCCAACTAACCCAATCTAACAACTATTTTACTGCTGTATATTGCTGATGATTCCAGCATACAGTTAGGAAATTTGCCGAGTTTATTCGCCTCCACAATTGTATTGCGGCATTCCAGCATACTCGACCCATTTCGCTGGGAAATTTCCCTCAAATTAATTAAAGGGGCGAGCAACAAAATCGGATTCGCCAACTTGATAACTTGCGTCATAGCGTCTACGAAGACCACAAACCCAGTACTCAACAAGCCCGCAAATAATTTTTGCGCTACCAAAACAAATTCCTTAACGAGATGCGTCGCTATTAGACTTCGACCGAATATAAAGTCAAGGGCAGGCAGGATGCCTACCCCACAAGAGATATGGTCGAAGTATATTACAAGCTGCTTTGAGTGCCAACCAGCCCTACCCAATCTAACCGTAAAGGTGGGGCGGGAGCGTCTTTTATATCCTTTCCCCTTGCATCAGAGCAATTAGCAATTAGCCATTAGCAATTACCAATTACCAAGTTTGATATAAACTAAAACTCGCGCCGAGAGAAAACAATAATTGCGATTGACAACAGCATCACAGTATAAAGCAATGCGTAGGCTGCATTTTCCAGTAAAATAACAGGATTAGGTAAAACTCCAACCCCGTATACCGCCTGATTTTTTAAGTCCAATCGCGATAAATCTGGCAAAACAAGGTAAAGTCCTCGCACAAAACCCTCGATATTGGGGTTTTTGGATAGCTGCCCCAATTTAATTAAATCTGGACTTAAATGTCCCATTAAGTAAATCCCAAAAGTGAACAGGGTAGCAAGCAGCGAACTCGTAAAAACGCCAAATAAAATAGCTACAGCAGTGAGTAGGGATAGCTCAAAAAACAGATACAGAACTGCGATTAAAATGCTATCCAAAGGGAAAGAAACGCGCTTGACTAACAGCACTACCAGATAAATTACCGTCATCAAGGCTAATAATACAGCCAGCACCGCTGATAATCCCAAGTGCTTGCCGATAATAAACTCTGCGCGACTGACAGGTTTTGCTATTAAGACTAGGACGGTTTTCTTTTCAATTTCTTTATTAACCAGTCCGGTGCCTACAAATACAGTGACGATTAAGCCCAATACTCCCATAGCAGCCAGACCCAGATCCAGAAGCATTTTATTTTCCGTACCCGTCGCTACTTCTGGGAGTAAGACCATCGCAGCGAGTAATAAAATGGCAAATAAGCCGATTAGGTAGAGGACGCGATCGCGAATCACTTCGCGAAATACGTGAGTTGCGATCGCCAAAGTTCTGCCCAGAATCATATCAATTTGGTAATGGGTAATTGGTAATTAGTAATTGGTACAGCAGATTGTAAGCGAGTAAGGGACAGCGTTTTCGCTTCGTTTGTCAAGCGCGCAGCATTAATGCTGCCGCTACACAAACTTGCGCCTTACCTCATACGGCTGCAATCCGCTATAATTGATTGGCTTTTTTCCCATGACGTATGACCGATTACCCATTACCTAATTTTTCTTCTTTTCTTGGGGTGATTTGAGGTTAAGTAGTCCGCGCGCTGGCTGACTTACAGGACTACATTGTAAATCGCTGAGACTCACAGGCGATTCCGCCGCTGCGCCTCGACGCCTAGATAGAGTAACTCTACAGGATTTTCTCAAATGATAGCCTTCAACTCTGGTACCGGGGCCGCGCCAGTTGGCTAACAGATTCAAATTATATCCTGAGTCTCTTGTGGAAACATCAGCTCCGTATTCCCACAGTGCGTCTTCCTCAACTCTAGGAAGTTCTTTTTGCGTCACTTCTTCCGACAGTTTAACCACCCTATCGTTGGCAGTTAATAACCATCGCTCTACGTCAGGCCAAACTTTACCATCTATCTGATTTTTCAAGCGGGATTCTATGGCGTCGAGGACTAAATTCCCCCTGGGAACCGAATTTGAACCGAAGGCAACTTTGTTCACAAAAAAGCTGCGACCCAACTCATCTGCTGCGATGCTAGGATATTGTTGTAACCAGCCTTGGAGCATAAAGCCAAATAATAGCCAACAACTTAAAAGTAGGTTAATCAAAAGCAAAATAGTCAGGTTTTGGCGCACCCCTGGATTTGGAGTTTTGAGTTTTAAGCCTTCCTGCCAAAATTCAGGGATTGCCGCAACTGCTGCTGATACTATAGGCCAAGCAATAACACCTACTGCTAGCAGTGCTGGATTGCCCCAAAAGCCAAATAAAAGCAGACAAATTAACGCTCCAGTTACCCAAGAACCTATAGAAATTCCCTGAATCGTTATCGGTTCTTTTATTGTGTACCACGCTACGCCAATAATTAATAGTACCCCGCTCACAACAGCCATAATCGGCAGGAATGCTATTGCAGAAATACCCAGAATTACACTCGCTAATATTAGCGTTTGCCAAGACCATATTTTTGGCGGTTTAAAATTCTTGAGTACCTGGAGCAGGTAGGTAATTATTTGGTTTAAAATCTTCGTATCCATAAGCACGCTCGCTGTTTTGTTATTTAATCCCAAACATATTTGTTAAGAACAACATGAATAAAATCCCAGTCCCGCTATAAGCATTGGCTACCAGAATTGTGCTTGAGGTTATGCGTGCCTTAGCAGAATCGTAATATCTTTTGTACAAAGAACTTGTGATTGTGGGGCTATATTTATTCCCCTGTTTTTCTTCTTGTTCTGCCGGTGTTGCTGCTTTCGCTAAGTTTCGCCACACATCTAAAAATACCAATTCAGCGATTAAAATAAATACAAAACATAAAAATACGATTAAAGCAACTTCCCCATATACTAGACCTGTGGGGACAGTTGAATTTTCGACAATGTTATTAAAAAATATGAAGGTGATAATTTGTTTTTTCAGATTGGTGGACAAGAACCGCTGAACGGCAAAGAAAACCAGCCAGCCGAGACAAGTGGAAAATAAATTCAGTCCCAGGGAATATTCTATACTAGCTTTACGGCTGAGTTTCCATTGCTTTTGGAAAACCAAGGCTTCAATCGCGATCGCCAGTGACAAAAATAACATCTGAAATACAATCGCCCGCAGAGGCAACACAAAATAAAACGACATGGATTACCCTCCATACACTCCAACTTGGTGGTTGAGCGGTACCTGCGAATTCTACCATCTCGCAGCAAATTTATAAAAAAGGTTCTAACCCCAACTATAATGAAGATTTATGAGCAGAATCGGCATCGGCATTCGCACGGCGGTGGCGCGGACTGAGCGCATCGCAGGTCAAATTCACGTCTACGACGGTGCGGGGAAAGGCAAGTCAAGGGCGGCGTTGGGTGTGGTATTGCGGTCGATAGGTCTGGGAATCGACGCCACAGCGCCTGCTAGAGTATTGCTGCTGCGTTTTCTCAAAGGGCCGGAACGTACATACGACGAAGATAGCGCGATCGCAGCCCTACAACAAGGTTTTCCCCATCTGATAGACCAGGTTCGCACGGGTAGGGCAGAATATTTTGGTGCAGATGAAATTACTCGCTTTGATCGGCAAGAAGCTCAACGCGGGTGGGATGTAGCTAAAGGCGCGATCGCTTCAGGACTATATTCGGTGATCGTTTTAGACGAACTCAACCCAGTGCTAGACTTGGGCTTGCTGCCGGTGGATGAAGTCGTCCACACCCTCAAGCACAAACCAGAATACTTGGAAATTATCGCCACAGGTCGAGGCGCACCGCAAGCGCTGCTGGAAATTGCCGATCTGCACTCGGAAATGAAACCCCACTTTCACCCAAAAGCGATTGAACGGGGAATCGAAGGGATTGAAATCTATACGGGTGCGGGTAAAGGAAAATCTACCAGCGCCTTGGGGAAAGCGTTGCAGGCAATTGGCAGGGGAATTAGTCAAGACCAGTCGCACCGCGTCTTGATTTTACAATGGCTCAAAGGTGGAAGCGGATATACCGAAGACGCAGCGATCGCCGCACTACAGCAATGCTATCCGAATTTAGTCGATCATCAGCGCTGCGGTGGAGATGCGATCGTTTGGCGGGGACAACAGCAGGAACTAGACTATGTAGAAGCAGAACGAGGCTGGGAAATTGCCAGAGCAGCGATCGCTTCTGGACTCTACAAAACCATTATCCTCGACGAACTCAACCCTACCGTTGACCTGGAACTGCTACCAGTAGAACCAATCGTACAAGCTTTGTTAAGAAAACCCCGCGATACTGAAGTCATTATCACGGGGCGTTGCCTCAATCCACCAGATTACTTCGACCTCGCCAGCGTTCATTCCGAAATGATTTGCCACAAACATTATGCCGATCGAGGCGTTCAACTCAAGCGAGGCGTAGATTTTTAATCGTCGTGTAGGGGCACGGCATTAATAACGTTATCTGTTTTTGCCAGAGATCCTTGTTGCCGTGCCCCTACTGCGTCAATGGCGTCGTCTTGTAGGGGCACGGCATTACTAACGTTATCTGTTTTTGCCAGAGATCCTTGTTGGCGTGCCCCTACATCTAACTAGCGACCTGAAGATCTGTAGTGGGTGTCAGCTGGTTGCGGCTGTAGCACGTCAGCGTTGAACATCACCACAAATGTTGCGTTGGGAATCAGGCGACGCAGAATCTCCAGATGACCGTCTGCATCAGAGCGATTGCGGAACTGACCAACTGTCACCCGTTGCAAGTTGGGCAGCAGGCGAACCAGCACCCAAGCGTTAAGGCGTTCTTTGTAGGGCATAATTAACTTGTCTCCGTGTGTAATTGGAGCCAGAGCCAGCGTCGTTCCCTGCAAAGTTCGGGCGCTGGCTCGTGACATGAACCCATATTACAAATAAACTTAGGGTTTTGTCTACATAGATAAAGTAAAATATAGTGAAGGCAATTGGCAGGCAATGAACTCAAGCCGCGAGCTGATGAGGCTAAGGAAACGACTGGGATTGACCCAAAAACAAGTAGCAGATGCTGTGGGCGTTACAGACCAAACTGTAAGTAATTGGGAAGCTGGCAGATTTGAACCCAGGCTCACTATTAGTCAGATGCAGGCTTTGTGTCGTGTCTTGCAATGTTCCTTAGATGAACTTCCTAGCTTCACTGATGCAGAGAAGTCGGAGTGAGAAGGACATTAGCGATCGCATAGATGACGCCAGCAAAGAAAGAATTTGCTTAAGTAGATGAGGGAATAGGACAGGAATGGCAAGTTTGGGGGAAAAGCTCAAACAAAGAAGAGAATTGCTCAATGTGACTCAGCGGCAAATTGCTCTTGAGTTGGGCGTAACTGTAACTACAGTGCAAAACTGGGAAGCTGGCAGATATATCCCAAAGCTCTCTCCCAATCAAATGAAAGCTTTGTGTGAGCTTCTAAATTTTACACCTAAACAAAGCGGTATACCTGGTAGCCCCGAAGGATGAAGCTCAAGAAATTTAATTTCTTGAGCTTCATCCGGTATTTATATCGGGGCGGAAAGGTTACACGGGCGAATTTATTCGCCGTCTATGTTGTATTCCCTTGCCCAATTTTCTACAAGTTCACTAATGCTTGTAGAGTGCTTTGTTGCTATCCTTTGCAATCTATTCCATGCTGTAGGAGTCAAATATATTCGATGAGATTCTTTAAGCTCTGAATGGATAGCAGGTTGATTTCTTACTCTTTTTTTCCCTTACCTGTTGAAATATTAGAAGTGGTACGCTATTCTAAATACAGAATAGCAAATAAGGAGGTGATTTGAAATGGCTCGGAAGAAAACCCCATCATTCATAACTGAAATCCCATTAATTGTGGATAGCAAGCAAGAAAAAGAGTTGTTGTCAAAGCTTGAGGCATCTAGACAACTATATAACGCTTGCCTTAATGAAGCAATAGTTAGGATGGAGTTGGTACGTAATTCCGAGGCATTTAAGGCTGCTAAAAAAAATATCAAATCAAAGAAAAAAGATTGATGCTTTTAGTGCGGCACGTCAAGCTTACCGTTATTCCGATTACGATATACAAGCCTATGCCACGATAGTAGCAAAATCATCAAAATGGATTGCCGAAAAAATTGATTCCAATACTCAACAGACGATTGCTAAAAGAGCATTCCTAGCATCAGAAAGAGTCATATTTGGACGGGCAAAAAAAGTTCGATTCAAAGTACCCAGCCGTTTCCGTTCTGTTGAGGGTAAAACCAATAAGCAAGGTATACGCTGGAAAGATAATCAATTGTGTTGGGGTAGCTTAAAGCTACGCTCAATCATTGATGAGTTAAATCCAGTTATCATGCATGGGTTGCAATCTCCTATTAAGTATGTCCGCATATTATGGAGGGAATCAAACGGTAAACGTCGTTGGTATGCTCAAATTATCAATGAAGGACAACCATATCAAAAAGAAAAAAATTATGTTTCTGATGGTTTGATTGGGCTTGACCTAAACATTTCTAACATTGCTTTTGTCGGTGATAAAAAAGCAGGCTTGTTACCTGCGGAAAAAGTACCCACATACGAGCAAGAAATTGCTGTAATACAAAGAAAAATGCAGCGCTCCCAACGGGTAAATAATCCAGACAATTACGAGCCAGACTCAGAAATCAAGAGAGGACATCGTACCGTTAAGAAAAAAGGTAAAGTTAAAAAAGGCAAGCGTGAATGGAAGCGTTCTAGAAATTACAAGAAAGCGGCTAGAAAGAAACATGAGTTACAACGCAAAAAGGCAGCATATGCCAAATATAAGAATCGTGAGATAGTAAACGGAATCTTACGATATGGTAAAAATATTAAGACTGAGCGTGTCTCAGTAAAAGGCTGGCAGAAACGATACGGTAAAGCTATTTCTGCCAAATCTCCAGGATTTGTACAATCAGAGCTTTTCCGCAAAGCTGAGAATGCTGGTGGGTCTGTTCACAAGTTCTCTACTCAAAAAACTGCACTATCGCAAACTCATTTAGATGGTAGTCGTACTAAGAAATCGCTATCTGAACGAGTTCATCATGATGCAACTGGTATTGAAATGCATCGCGATCTGTTTAGTGCGTATTTGAGTAGGTACGTTAATCAAGACGATAAACTGTCATTGCAAGATGCCCGTGACGGGTATCGTGGGGCGGAGTCGCTCCTATTGGAGGCATGGCAGGAGTCTCTAAACCGCAAACAAGTAAGCTCGTCTGAAAGTGGGTTGATTGCCCCAGAGCGGCTCTCCGACAAGCTGAAAAACGTTGACCAGATAGCCAACGCGCGGGAGTTCGGGCAACAAGTCAACGCCAACTTTCAGCCAGAATCCACGAGCTTATAGCTCGTGGTGTGGCTCAATAGAGGATTTAGCAGATTGATCCAGTATCCACGCATCAAAATTTGCCTCGAACTAGAATCACCGTACAATCACAACCACGAGCGATCGCACAGGGAATATTCCCCTTAATTGCCTGTTCCAGGAAACCCTCGCGGGAAGCACCCAGCAGAACAACATCGGACCCGTCGAATTGAGCCAGCTGCGTCACCGCTTCTGACACTGAATTGCCTCGGATGTGAGTTCCCAGGACGGGAATGGGTGCCTTTCGCCCAGACTTACCTTTCCAAACACCGGAGTGAGAGTCTAGTTGCTGCCGTAAATTTTGGGCAGCGCGATCGAGTACCGGCGTAATCGGTATGGCTTCAGAGGGTTTGAAAACCTGGCAAAGTCGGATTTTGGGCGCATAACCCAGGGCAACGAGTGCCGGAAGGAGTCGAACAGCGCACTCGGCATTGGGACCACCCCCCATCGGCACCAACCAGCGATCCCATAAGGGAATCGGACATTGGGCATAGGAAGAAGACGCGGTGACAGGGAGACGCGGCGACGCGGTGACATCTTTACTCTCTGCGTCAGAGTGTCCCCGCGCCTCCCTGTCTTCTTCCCCATTACCCCGCGTAGCACCCAATTTGACCAGAACCACCTCGCAGGCGGCTTGCCGAATCGCGGTATCGATCGCACTGCCAAAAATGCGACCGGGGCTGGGGGGTTCGGCATTCCAGCCCATGACGAGTAAATCGATATGCTCAATTTCGATCGTTTCTAAAATCGCAAAAGCCACATCGTGGGCGACGCGCACCTCTGTGTGAACCGGCAAGTGCCACTGGCGCCCGATACTTTCTGCCTTTCGCAGCAAGCGGCGGCTAGAGGTCGTCCGCACGGGGGTTTCTTCCGGAGAGTTATGGCGCCCGACTAAGATAATTTGCAGACAAACGAGTTCGTAGTCGCGATCGCGCGCAATAGCAGCCGCGATTTGCAACAGTGCATCGGCAGTGTGGGGGTTCGCCAACGGCACCAACAGACGACCTTTGCCCACCGATGGGGAACGTGTCTGATAAACTACATAAGAAGGTTGGGGACGCGGCCCAATCTCCATATTTTTACCCCCCAGCCGATCGGCTTCCACTCGAATAATATCGGCACGAGTAATAATTCCAACCAGCTTTCGACCCTCCACTACGGGTAACCGGCTGAGTTGATAGCGGTTGAGCAGATAAAGCACATCTGCCAAAGTCGCTTTAGTTCCCACCGTTACGGGTTTTGGCGTCATGATTGCTTCCAGGAGCGTATCTGGAGGCAGGGCGCGTCGATCGATAGCGGCTAGGTCGCTCTGGGTGATAATTCCTACCAACTTGCCGTTGTCAACGACGGGAAACCCTCGGTGATGCGATCGCGAGAACGCTTGCACCGCTTCATCAACCCTCATCTTGCTGCTGAGGGTTTCCACCCGTTGTTGCATCACATCTGATGCCTTCAGTTGGGTTAAAATCCCTTCCTTGGGGGTAGCTTTATCGAGTTTAATGCCGTTCAATTCCAAGATGCGGTCATAAATTGACCCAGATTTAATCGCGTCGGCAACTAGGTAGGAAGTAACAGAACCGATCATCAGCGGTAGCAGCAAATTAAAATCGGTCGTCATCTCGAATACGATGGCGATCGCCGTGATCGGGGCTTTGGAAACAGCGCCAAAAAATGCTCCCATCCCTGCCAAAGCGTAAGTCGTCGGCGTACCATATCCCACCATATTGGTTTCCAACAGTCCCACCAGGTAACCCAGCGCCGAACCCAACATCAAGGAGGGCGCAAATAAACCCCCCGGTGCGCCAGAACCAAAGGCGATGAGGGTGAGGCCGAATTGGGCGACAAAAGCGATCGCCGCCAACTGTGGGCTAGCTTCACCCGCGAGCAAAAATTCCCGCATTCCCGTGTTATCCCGGAAGAAAACCGGCAACAATGCCACAATGGCGCCAGAAACCATCCCAGCGAGTCCTACCCGGAAAGGCAAACTCAGTCGCACCACGCGCTGATAAAATTTCAAGCTGGCGAAAATCCCCTGACAAAACAGCGCCCCCAACAACCCGCAAGCGACTCCCAGCAACAGGTAAAAAGGGATTTCGGGTATGGAAAAGCTAGTTTGAGAAGCTGTCAATTGCAGGTTAAGTTCGAGCGATCGCCCGCCCAACAGTCGGGAAACCACCCCGCCGATAAACGAAGCCAAAATAGCCGTACCTAGGGTAAAGCTAGAGACATCGTGCAGCAGTTCTTCAATCGCGAACAACACCCCAGCCAGGGGTGCGTTAAACGCAGCGGCTAAACCCGCCCCCGCACCGGCTGCAATCATTTGGCGGCGGTGATCGGGAGAGGTGGGGATCAGGGCGCTGAGTTGTCCGGCTAAAGCCGCTCCCACTTGGACGGTAGGCCCTTGTCTGCCGATAGCCAATCCGGAACCCAGCGCCAAAATGCAGCTGAGTAATTTAACTAAGGCGACCCGTAAATCTAGGGCGATGGGAAAAGAAGCCAGCGCCGCCTTGACTTGGGGAATGCCACTCCCCTTCGCCTCGGTAGCAAAGCGATCCACCAACCAACCAGCCAAAAATCCGAACGAGAAGCCAACTGCTGGCAAGACTATACCAGCGGGTGCGAGGTGAGATACAGACACTCGCCATCCCCCAAGCCATCCCGATGCCACCTTCAGAAATACAGCCGCTAAAGCGGCAACTAAACCGATCAGACAAGCTTCGGCGATCGCCAACCGGCGTCTGGGGCGAAATGTCTGACGCAAGCCTTTGGGAATGGACAGAGGCCACATATTACGTAGTGGCTAATGGCTAATGGCTAATGGGCAATTAGCAATCAGCAATTAGCAATCAGCAATTACCCATTCCATATTAAGAACTTTTACCCGTTACGGATAAACCTTCAACAATCAAAGAGGGTGTAAAACAAGAACCGTTCCACTCCCCATCGCCTCCCAGTGCGACGAGTTGCTTGAGTGCTGCGTAGACGTTACCGGCTACCATCGTATCTTTGACCCGGCCTACAACTTGACCTCGCTGAACCCGATAGCCCAAATCCACGTTAATCGAAAAGTCCCCAGAAATCCCGGCGCCGCCGCCCAACATCTGATCCACGACCAATCCATCATCCAGCTGCTGCATCAAGTCGGGCAAAGTGCCAATACCCGGTTGCACGAGCATGTTATACAAACCAGGGGTGGGATAGCTGCCTAAATCCGGACGGAATCCGTTGCCTGTAGTGCCGCTACTCAGTTGGCGACCTGTGGTACGGTCGGTATAAAACAGCTGCAAAATGCCGTTTTTGATCAAGGTGAGGGGTTGGGTTTGAGTACCTTCATCGTCAAACGGGCAGCTGTAGGGGCCAGCTTCGGGTTGCTGGGAAACCGTGATATGGCGATGGGTGACAGCTAGGCCCAAGCGATCGCTCCAAGGGGAAGCACCTTCCAAAACCCGCTTGCCATTGAGGGCAGCCGAAACCGTTGCCCAGAGCATATCGGCGGCTTTGGCCGTAAACAAAACGGGGACGCGACCGATGGGGGGCGAGATGTTTTCTTTTGCCCAATCCAACCGCTGTAATATTTGCTGCGCTAATACCGCAGGTTCGAGTAGATCCCGTTGGGTTTGACCGTCGGAAACGCTTAAAAAATCCTCACCCCGCACCCATTCTGCTGCCACATAGCAGCTGAGCGTGGTATCCGTATAGCTGTAATCGAGTCCTTCTGAGTTAAGCAGGCGGGTGCTTTCAACTTCGCATTCCCACTCGCTGCTGACTAAGACTTCTGCGTGGACGTCTCGAATCAGCGCGATTGCTTCTTTTCCCCAAGTGACTAACTGTTCTACTGGCACCGCTTCTCCCAAGTCAGGATATGACTTTGTTGAGCCACTGGTCAGTTCCACAGTTTCGGGTTCGTTGAGAGAAGACAGCGCCATCGCTCGTTCTACTAAGGCTTGCGCTTCCAGCGGCCCATAAGCAACTGCTAAACCGGGACGTCCATCCAACCACAGCCGCAGCGCCGTTCCTTCAGATTGAGCGCTTTCTAGCTGCTTGAGACGGTTAGCTTCAAAAAATACTGGTTTAGTATGCGATCGCGACTGATAAACCTCAGCCGCTTGAGCCCCGGCTTTTTTGGCTAATTCGATCAGCTGTTCTGCCTGTGCCTCTTGTGGCAAATCGTGAGACCCCATATCCTGCCGTGGAATAGATTGGTGGAACCGCCAAGACCCTTAGAAAGGATAAAGCTTCAAGGATATAACCAGCCGCAGAAATCCCGCTCGCCCAAGCTTATCCTTGTCTGCTAATACCCCTCTAATGTCTTTCTGGTTAATTTTCCCAGTCTATGGGGATCAACTGAAATAGTTTTTCAACGGGTACTTGTTGAAGAGGACGGGTCGAATGGGAGACAAGGGAGAGCGGTGAGTTCTCCAGAAACATTCCCCCCCTCGACCTGTCCCCGAGTCCCCGAGTCCCCGAGTCCCCGAGTCCCCGAGTCCCCGAGTCCCCCCGTCCCCGAGTCCCCGAGTCCCCGAGTCCCCGAGTCCGTGTCTCGTCACCCATTCCCCAATTCCTGCAACAGCCAAAAACCGGCAAAAGATTCTGCTTGCGGATCGGATTGCACGGCTAAAAAATGCACCCCCTGTGCCTTCTGCTTCGCTTGTTCAAACCCTTTGGCTTCTGCTAGCAGCGCCCGATCTTTTAGATTCGCCAGTATCCAGCGATCGCTCACTCCCGTTTCCAGCAGCAATCGGTCTTTTTCACTGTCAATTTTGATACTTGCTAAATCCAACCCGGAGAGCCACCCAGCCAAGGGCAAGGCTCTAGGCGAGAAAATTATCAAGCCGGGAATCTTCGTATCCGGGGTTATTCCTAGATTTTTCCACGGAAAAGCTTCCCGAAAGTCAATTTCCCACTCGTGCATTTCCTCAAATGCCGATGCCTCTAAAGTTACAAATGCCCACTGCTGTCCCACCAAGGCATCCGGTAAAGATTCGGGTGCTTGGGTTGGCATTTGAACCGAAGGATTGGGGACATTTGCCTGAAAACCGGGATGGTTGGGGTATACTTCCCGCATCCGCGTATCGAGCCACCGATTCAGGGTAAACGTACGCCGACTGGGAGCGACTGAAATACCCAAATCATTGCAGGCTTTGGTAATCATGTTGTTCATTTGGGTGCGGAAAAAGCGGATTTTTTGGGGAGATTGCCCAGATTGAGCCATTGCCTCCTCTAGTGCCTGCCGCAACCACACAGAATTCACCTGCGTATTAGAACAATACTGAGCATAGCGGAAGGTAGACTCCGGCTCGTCCCGCACTTCTAGGGGACTTTCGCATATCAGCACTTCCCATACTTTTTTCTTGTTTTCGTCCAGGATTGGACGGGAATAGAAATCGAGTTCCCAAATTTTACCCATGCCGCGCTGTATCAATCTGGCTTCTGACTTCATCTTACCGCCTTGCGGGTTCATGGTTTCAGCCACTTCAACCGGCAGTATGGGTTGAATTTGATGCTAAATTAGGAAAAATTTCTCAACTCTTTTAGGCATCAGGCAAAATAGTGTTATAAAATCATCAAAAAAATCGTTTATATCATGGGTGCTTTCTTGGCAGTTTATTTCCTTAGAGGCTTAATTTATGTTATGCCAAAATCAGGTTCAAAACATTCATAAAAATTGGGCTTTTTGGATTGTAACCATCCACTTTTTAGCCCTGCTCGTTATAGGTATTTTAACCTCTCGTAGCGCCTTTAGTATTTTTGATATGGCTATATACTTCAGATACTCGACTAATTTGTTAAAAGGCCAGTTACCTTATGTTGACTTTAATCTAGAGTATCCACCCTTGGCTCTGCTAGCATTTGTTTTACCTCGACTCGTCACATTAGGACGTTCTTATTATCTGTATCTAGTTTTATTTATGCTTGAAAATGTAGTACTTAGTACCGCGAATACACTGTTCTTACTACGTTTGATGCGCGGCTTTAATTATTCTAATAATCGAAAAATATTAGCATTGCTATTTTACACATTATTTGCCTTAATTATTTCACCCGTTCTCCTCTGGCGTTATGATTTATTTCCAACGCTCTTCACAGTTTTAGCTTTATTGGCTGTAAGATATAATTATGCTGCATTAGCAGGTATAGCTATAGGATTGGGTATAGCTGCTAAACTTTATCCTGTTGTTTTGCTACCCGTCTTTACGGCTTACTATTTTGCCAATAAAGCCTACCGCTATTTATTAAATTTATGGGTGGGAACATTAAGTGCAGTCGCTCTAACTGTTCTACCATTTTTAATAGCTACCCAGGGCAAGCTATTTTCATTTCTGACTTACCACAAAGAGCGAGGTTTACAGATCGAATCATTGCCAGCTGGCATCATTAGTTTGGCACACAACTGGGGCTTAATCGAAATTACAACAATAAATAGCTACGGTTCGCGAAATATTGTCTCTCCGCTAGATGATACAGTGCTGAAGTTATTGCCTTGGTTGTTGCTATTAACTTACAGTCTTATGTTAATCTGTTGCCTGTACCGTTTTCGAGAAGATCGTTCTCAAAGCGATTTGGTTAAATTTAATAGTTTAATAGCCTATACCCTGAGCGCATTGTTATTATTTATTCTTACCAATAAGGTATTTTCACCGCAATACATAATATGGTTAATTCCTTTGGCCGCACTTTTAAAACCACGTCAAGCCGGTTTAATGCTAGCTATTTGTATTACAACCTTTATCTTCATGTCATACCCAAAAATGCCTTACCTTGATTCTGGTAAGATTCTGTGGCTAAATCTGAGAAATATATTAACCTTAGGATTGAGTCTATGGATATTTTTGGAGTACCTGCCTAGCTCAATTAAGAATATATTAAGACAAAATAAATAGCACCTTCTGTTAAATGAAAAGTCCTGGAAAAGCAGGCATGTTATTCATTTGGGTGCGGAAGAAGCGGATTTTTTGAGGAGATTCGCGGATTGAGCAATGGCTGCCTCTAACGCCTTCCGCAGCCAAACCGACTTGACAGAAGTATTAGAACAACGCTGAGCATACTGGAACATCGACTCTGGCTAGTCCCCCACATCAAGCGGCACAATTCCCTAATTCTGAGTTGGCCTTGATATGGCACTTTGTATCGCCTACTCCAGAACGCTCAGACACTTGCTTGAGAGTCCAAGCTTCGAGAGCAGCTAGTTCTCTCACCCGCAACCTAATCAATCCCATTGTTTCGTCGCAGCTTAGCTTAAGGTTTCATCGCCAGTCCACTCAATCAGTTCATCCAAAGAGCATTCTAAGGCTCGACAAACACGAAACAGCGGATCGGCATCCATGCGTAACAATGGCTGGTTTGCCCATCGATGGATCGTGTTGTAGTTGACTGAACTCAGCCTGGATAACTTCGACATCGTTATCTTTTGGCGATCGCACAATTCCCTGATTCTCAGTTTGGCTTGAAATGGCACTGTTAACCGCTTGTATTCCTATAACTTTACAGTGTATAATATAACAGTTCTAATAAAAAGCGATCGCCACTCCGGAATCTAAAACTGAAGGGCGATCGCAAAGAGTTAGAACTCCCATAATCCAAGATGCATCTCCTTGGTACAGGAACTGATGCATCTGTTTCATACAGGAAAACTTCCTATGTCTATCTTACCAACCTCAGAGCCAAATTCCAAGCCCGTCCATAGACTTGCTCGCTTCGTCACCAAAGCAACAGCCGCCCTACTGTTCAACCTGAAGCCAGAACAGATTAAGCGCGTCGAATGCTGGCGATATGTGGTTTACGTCAACGGCGAGGGAGTCAGTCAATTCGTCAGCTACGCCGATTTTCCGCCCATTGTAGGGGTAGAAGCACCCACAGATTTAGACTTCGCGTACTGGCGCCGCCGCTGCAAAAAGAGCCAAAATCCCGAAAAAAGGAAGCTTGCCCCCGATTTTTGGGCGCAGTTTTATGCTAATAAGTTCCACCATGCTCTCTCAATAGGAGAGTTATTTAATTGGGGCAAAATGGTGAATTTGGTAAAACGAGTATTTGCCGAAACCACATTGCACAAGCTGCGAGAGGTGTACCGCCTGGAAAAATGGGCGATAGAGAACTTTTCAATAGTTACGGGACTTACCCACGACGAGGGCATCACCTTTGTTTCGACCTAGATCTCTAGTTTGCAACCGACGATTTTTCACAGAAACGCGGTTTCTTTAAACTAGGTGTTCGCACTGGAGCGATCGCGCCACCCTAATCTCGCACTACCTCAACCAAGTCTTCAATCATCACATCAAACGCGCGCGCTAATTTCTGAATAGCTGTGAAATCAACCATCGCCATTGCTGGTGAGCGGGCGTATGTTCTAACTGTGCTGTAAATAACTCCAGAACGCTCAGACACTTCCTTGAGCGTCCAACCTTTCTCAGCCGCAAGTTCTCTAACCCGCAACCTAATTAGCCCCATTTTTACCTTTACAAGTGTTGAACTTTAGTCATTATACGTCTATGATAAATAAAGATCGCCGCTCCGGCTTGCAAAACTGAAGGGCGATCGCTTCTATATCTATGTTATCAACATCTATGTTATCAACTTCTCAGCCAAATTCCAAGCCCGTCCATAGACTTGCTCGCTTCGTCACTAAAGCAACAGCCGCCCTACTGTTCAACCTGAAGCCAGAACAGATTAAGCGCGTCGAATGCTGGCGATATGTGGTTTACGTCAACGGCGAGGGAGTCAGTCAATTCGTCAGCTACGCCGATTTTCCGCCCATTGTAGGCGTAGAAGCACCCACAGATTTAGACTTCGCGTACTGGCGCCGCCGCTGCAAAAAGAGCCAAAATCCCGAAAAAAGGAAGCTTGCCCCCGATTTTTGGGCGCAGTTTTATGCTAATAAGTTCCACCATGCTCTCTCAATAGGAGAGTTATTTAATTGGGGCAAAATGGTGAATTTGGTAAAACGAGTATTTGCCGAAACCACATTGCACAAACTGCGAGACGTGTACCGCCTGGAAAAATGGGCGATAGAGAACTTCTGAATACTTAACTAGGCAGATATATAACGCAAGTTGCTAGTTATCTCATGAATAGAAGCTAATGGCTAATGGCTAATGGCTAATGTCAGTAAAAATCCTATATTAGCAATTAGCAATTAGCAATTAGCAATTAGCAACTTCGAAGTTTATAACTAGCAACTTGGGTTATATAGCTAAAGATAGGAGGGAGGCGCATCGTCCTTATTTTCCTCGCTCCAAGATGCGAGCCCATACCTACTCAAAAATAACTACGGCACTTCAATCGGAGATGGCACTAAAAAATTGCTTATGGACTGTCTCCAAATCATTTCTGTATTTGTTCTCTTACCCACTTGCGAAATGCTCTGAGGGTTGCACTTTCTCCCATTGTTATGCTCTGTTGCACAAACTGGGAAATAGCTTCTACAATTGGCAAGTTTGGAAACGTGGGACTAATTTCCGATTCAATGTATTTCCCATCTCGAAGAACATTAATTTGTAGCTTGCCATTTTCATATCGCCACAGTTGAGGTACTCCGAGTGCCTCGTAAGCATCAAGCTGGGTTTTAGAAGTAACATCCACTTCGATAGCTAAATCAGGCGGCGGATCGACGGTCAAGTCAATCCGCTTTTTACCAATCATTATAGCATAATTTTGAATGTAGAAACATTGGTCTGGATCGATGCCTTGATCCATATCTTTTCGTTTAAAAGTCGTCGAGCCGAAACACTGCCGCTCTATCTCCAGTTCTTCGATTAATATCTTTACCATATCACCAATGAATTCTTTATTTACTTCATGTTCTGGCAATGGCATTCTTATCTCCAAAGTTCCTTGACTGTAAGCTATACGACTGGCACGAGCTTCTCCCAATTCTTCTAAAATAGCTTCAAATTCCTGCCAGCTTACATCGTGTAACAATACCCTATGCCCCGGCGGTACACTTATTTGTCTTAATTGCAGCGTTACCATTTCAACCTCCGATTTTAATTTATTTAGTAGCTATATAATATTAATTATAAAATGAGTAAATCATGTATAATTATAATCAATTGTCTCATAAATTAGGCAAATGGGAGAGCGACGGCGTCTTTGAAAAACACAATTATAGACGAGCGAGCGCCTACGCATAATTTTACTTTATCTTAGAGGCGAGCGCTCCCCACCCAACACTAACTATAGCTTGATTCTCTACATAACTCAAGTTGCTAGTTATCTCATGCATAGTAGCTAATGGCGTTACTAGGCAGAGCCCTGGTCACGAGGCTAATGGCGAGATTGGTAAAAATCCAAGATTAGCAATTAGCAATTAGCCAGCTGGCAACGCGCTTGTTTATAACTAGCAACTTGCGTTACATAGCTTAAACTATCCCATCCCTTTTACCTGAAAACCAGCCCAGAAGTAGGGGCGAGTGAATGGTTTCTCTGTGCTTTCCAATTTAATCATGACTTACGCAAAAAAACCCGGTTTCTACCAAAAATCGTGGGTTTAGATCCGAGAGATTGACGCATCACCTTTGTTTTTGGGCCTGCGTGCATAAGTCCTGTTAATGTTGGGTACATTCCCACCCAACAGAAAGAAAAACAGTTAATCAACAGTCGCGAGGAATTCTTATGACCGTAAATTTTCCCGATGATATCCAACCTGAAAATGTTATCGATTTCCGAAGCCATTCCAAAACCAACAATCAAAACAGGTACATCGATCCCATCAAAGCTGATGAATATCGCAGCACGGGTAAATGTGACGACCCAAGATTAAAAAGAGTCCTAAAACGTCTCTATACTGGCGAGCAAGTGCTATCGCCCCAAAGCGCAGAACGGCTAGGTCAGGCTCTTGATCAAGCAGTAGAAGTTATCGAAAAATCAGCTTCCTCTCTTGCGGATTTGAGCAAGGTTTTACAGATTTCCCTGGGTCAATCCCAAAACGACAGCGATCGAACAGCTACCGAAATTAAACAACTCATTGAGTCCGAACAAAAAAATCTCACCCAGGGAATTCATCGCCTATTAAATATCGCTCAAAAGTACGCCAAATCTCCTCGTAACATCAGCAACGCACAACATGCAGGCTACAAACGCTACCAAAAGCTGGTCGATGACATCACCTATATTCATCGATTTCTAGTTGAGCAAGCTCACGTATCCGTAGCAGGTTTTGAGCTAAGTCTTCATCCAAAAGCTTATTTTCGCCGCTGGGATTATCTGGATGTTTTGCCTGGGTACTGTAGAGAATTAGCCAATCTTACTCGCCGCAGTATTTTTGAAAAAGTTCCGGGAACACAATCTGACGCTTTAGAACTTTAATTTGATTGGAGATGTATTATGTTAGACAAATTATGCAAAAGCCTTGCAACAATTTTGGGCATTGATTCGGCTCCAACGACACCGCAACGCCCTAAACTGCTAACTATTAGGGATGGAGATTTTTATCGAGATTACCAAAATGGTAGAAGAGATTTTCGCAATTTAATCTTCGAGAATGTTGATTTACGAGAAATCAATCTATGCGGAATTGATTTCCGCAAGTCTGATTTGAGAATGGTCGAGTTACATAACGGAGTCCAGTTGCAAGGTGCTGACTTAAGCGGGGTGATGCTTAGTGGCATGAATTTACGGGGACTTGACCTCAGTAACGCTAATCTATATGAAGCGGTACTGGTGGGGACTGACTTAAGGGGTGCAAATCTAAATGGGGCGAACCTCAGTAAAGCTAATTTGAGCTATGTCAATTTCTACCATGCCTTCCTAGTAGGAGCCGAATTGCCTGATTCTCAGTTATACGCTGCTGACTTGAGCAAAGCTGACCTAAAAGGGGTCAATCTCAGCCGTGCTAACCTGAGTCGAGCTAACCTAACATGGGCTGACCTAAGTTATACCAATTTGGGTGAAGCTGACCTAACGATGGCGAATCTGAGCTATGCTGACTTGGAAGGTTCTAACCCGGAACTTGCCCACACGCTGTTTACGACCCTTACAGGCGTGCGGTTGCCTGAAAATGTTTTTATTGGTAGGGGTAGGGGTAAAACTTAGCAATTTAGAACTTAGGCAAAGAAACCGGGTTTCTATGAAAAATCAGAGATCTACGCAGAAACAAAGGTGATAGGTTCGTCGTGCCTAAGTCCTGCAATTATTACCCATAAAAATAGACGCTAGAGAACTTTGAGGAAGAGGTAAAATTCTCTCACTACCTCTTCCTTCGCGCCCTTTGCGTCTAATTCGCTACCCTTGAATCGCTCTTGCGCATCCGCGCCGCTGCGCGAACGCTAACGCGGTTCAATTAAATCTACCTTCTTACGGCACTTCAATCGGAATCAAAGCATTCTCCGGCAAATAACTGCGATAACGCTCTCCCTCCGACAAAACCAAAATCAGCCGCAAAGGATAATCTGGTTCAACATTCAAATCAGCCCAAGGCACAGCCAATTCCAAACACTTATTTAAAGCCAATTGGGCGCGACTGGTACGAGGATGCCATTGATAATGCTCCCCAGCTTCTTGAAACCAAATTGATTTCGTCAGTAAATTAACCCCCAAATGATGGTGAAAATGATAATTTAGCGGTGCTTCATCGGGTAACTCAGCCAGCGGCACCGGACTATTATTCATTGTCCTATCTGGATAAAACCAAAGCAAATTTAACTCTGGCGGACAATCTTTTCCTGGTTGAATGCCACTTTTGAAATCTAACCTGACATAGAAATTCAAGTGATCGACCCCATACCAAAGCCGCTGGACTGCAATGCTGTTGTGCATCGTACCCCGCGCGCCGCCAATTTCGATTCGCCCTGCTTTATCCCAGTCTTGTTCGTCACCCACACCATCGATAATCGGATGAATAAAGCTTTCTGGTCGATGATCGCCTCGCGCTTCGTGAATCTCAACTGGCTTGAGAATATTTTCTGGAATGGGTGCGTTTAATGCTTGATAAAGCGCGCACAAATGTTCGCGAAATAACTGGTCAAAAATGGCATCTTGGTTAGAAGAATGACCTTCACCAAACCACCAAAACCAGTCAGAACCTTCAGCAGCATAAAGCGCTTCCCAGGCTTCAGGATTATTTTCTTCCGTCGCTTCTGGATGATTTGCTAATACTATTCTTGCTTCTGTTAGCAAATCCCAAGCGCGGTTTTTAGCCTGGTCGCCGATCCAAGTGGTAAGATTACCATCGACCCAGGAACCCGTATGCAGTTGCTCGGCGGGGATAGTCGCCGTTGGGGGGAACTGGTCGATAAATTCCGATACGGTGACGAGTTTAATGTCCGGAGAGTCGCTCAGGGTGGCGTAGAGGGCTTCCAGGAAGGGTTTACCGTCTAATTGGTAATATTCCCAGCAATTTTCCCCATCCAGGGCAATGGTGACCAACCAAGGCTGTTCTAGGGCTGTTCCGTCCCCTGGCTGCCTGTGTTTGAGGGTACGAGCGATCGCTTCCAAGTGTCCCACCAATTCCGCCGCCGCCCGCTGCGGTTCCATCGACCCATAAGTAAATCCAATCAAATCGGATAATCTATGGTCGCGAAACACAATCGCTAAGTCACCCGCTGGCGTTTCTAAGCGATAGGGACGATACAATAACTCCGGTTCTTCCACATTTCCAGAACCATCCCGGTGGAAGAAGTGCTTCAGGGTCCAACCTAAAATAGCTTCATCCGAGCAAATCCAGTTAAACCCCTGTTTGACAATGTGTGGTAAAATCTGGGTGCCAACTGCCTGTTCCGAAGGCCACAACCCGCGAGGGGCACAGCCGAATCGCTTTTCGTACATATCCCGCGCTTTTTGCAAGTGGCGGGGAATATCTTCTTCCCACTGAAAGCGGTGCTGGGGTAAATTCATATTCGACACCGCTACCCGCCCGACGTTTGTATCTGCCAGCAAGGGCAAGATTGGGTGGGTGTAGGGCGAAGTTGTGACTTCCAACTGCCCAGCTTCCTGCATTTTCCGATGCTGGGGGACAATGCGGCCCAGAATTTCTTGCTGTTTGGCGTAAATTTTGCGGCGATCGCTTAAATTAAAATTTCTCCCCCGTTCGATCCACGCCGCAATTTCCGGGTCGTCCCAAAATAACGGATCGATCCAAGCCAGATTATGCCAAGCCATGACATCGCCGTAATCTCCCGACTGCCAATTTTCCAGACACCAGGAGCGTCCATTTTCCTGCCGTTGCTGGTACAATTCGGCGTAGCGCGGATGCGGGTCGATCAGCGTGTGGTGGTTGGCGTCAAAAAAATGCTCGATAATAAATCGACGCTGTTGATCGTTAAGCTTTTCGGCTGGGGTTAAAGCCACCGCCAGATAAGGGTCTACCCCCGTTCCAGCAATGTAATCTTCCAGTTGCAGAATTAGCGAGGGGACTAAGTTTACGGTTTGATGCAATTTGGGATAGCGTTCCAACAGCAGCACCAAATCCAGGTAATCTTTTGTTCCGTGCAGCCTTACCCAAGGTAAGCGGTACTCACTTGTAGCGAGGACATCGGCATCGCCATCAGACAGCGGGGTGTTGTTGCGACTTTTATACAAAGGTTGATGCTGATGCCAGATAAACGCGACGTATAGAGGATGGGTCATGGGTAATAGGTAATGGGTCATGGGTCATGGGTAATGGGTCATGGGTAGTCAGGTAGCCAATGACCAATTACCCATTACCCATTACCAGTCCTTATATCACTTGTTCCACTTCGGCGATTTCCGGGATGGATTCCTTGAGTCTGCGTTCAATTCCCATTCTTAAGGTCATCGTCGAGCTGGGGCAAGAACCGCAAGCACCTTGCAAGCGCAGTTTGACGATGGGGCCGTCGATATCGACTAATTCCACGTTACCGCCATCGGACATCAAGTAAGGCCGCATTTCATCCAAAACAGTTTCGACGTTGTCAACTGTCAGTTCCATGATGTCAAACCTCGTTAAATCGCAGCTAAGTTTATCGTAGATCTTTTGAGGGAAAAAACCGCGAGCCATGTTACGGAAAATTGGCTATTGCGTTTCTGGACATCGAGACGCGCGCTACTGGTTTTTCCTTAAACTGCTGCTACTTCCAGCAGTTTCACGTTGGCAAAATTAAATTCGGTGGCGATAATTTGACCATTTTCGCGGGAACGCACCACTTGGCGATTCATCACGTAATAATCGCCAATTTTCTGGTAATTATCCTCAAATTCCAGTTCTCTGGTCATTTCATTCGTCTGCGCGTTGCGGAAAACAGCGTCGTAGCGTTTTGATAGGTAACCCTCGCCAGTATCTAAACTTTCGTGGGTATCGATAACGAACGCCATCCTTCCCATGACGCGACTGACTTGGCAAATTTCCGTGCCTCGGATCTTATAGTTAGACCCCATCGCATCGCCTTTGACCAGAATTTCCATAGCACCCGTCAAGTCTTGTTCTCCCAGGTTAAACTGGTTTTTCCCGTGGGACTGCTCAAAACTAGACCGCTTGCGGTGGGTCACCACATCCCGCAACTGAGTGTAGATGCTTTGTTTGACCTCTTCGTCCTCGATTCCGGTAACTTCTACGCTGAGGTCGCCGTTAATGCGAATTTTGCCAGTGTAGACTTCATCACCTTGCTTGAGTTCCACATCTGCACTGTAACCCGGAAAGTTCGCATCCCAGGTATAGCGGTTTTCGTAGGCCGCTTTGAATAATTCGCGAGCGTTAGTTTGCTCAGTCACAGAATTCTCCAAAAATCACCTTTCTCTAGTTTAATTAAACTTGTTAACTCGGTAAGCTCATTTTTTTTCATAAAACTTACGCGCGAAGATCCAAGAAACCGGGTTTCTGTGTATATCTTTCGTTGCCAGCCACAATTTTTCCCTGAAACCCGGTTTCTTGGCTTTCTGTGTATATCTTTCCTTGCCAGCCACAATTTTTCCCTGAAACCCGGTTTCTTGGCTTTCTGTGTATATCTTTCCTTGCCAGCCACAATTTTTCCCTGAAACCCGGTTTCTTGGCGTCAGTCCTGGGTTGTTATTTTTTTTACAACCCAGCAATAACTTTCGGCATTATCTATGCTGCCATAAAATTAGTTTACGAGTATTCAACCCAATTTGCTAAGGGTAATTGTCAGGATTCGACAGCATTTTAATCCAATTACCAATGACCAATTACCAATGACCAATTACGTTATTTGGATGAAACTATTAATGGTTCTTGGTACAGTGGGATGGTAAACGTAACTGTCGATCCCAGTCCTTCGCCCATGCTGTAAAAGTTTACTTGACCGCCCATTGTTTCCACTAATTTTTGCGAAATAGTCAATCCCAAACCCGTCCCGCCGTACTTGCGGTTGAGGCCGCCATCGACTTGAGTGAATTTTTGGAACAGCCTGTCTTGTTTTTCCAGCGATACCCCAATTCCCGTATCTGCCACGCGTACTACTACCATTCCTGGTAATTCTTGGTCTTTAAATAATAATTTCTTTTTCTGAACTTCGGCGGTAATTGTCACTCCACCTTCATGGGTGAATTTGATGGCATTGCCTACCAGATTTAACATCACTTGCAACAGCCGTTGGTAGTTGCCGTAGACGATCACTTCATCGTGGGCCGCTGGTAGTTGAAAGCGCAGGCTCAAATTCTTTTGCTGTGCCTGAGTTCGGGCAAAGTCATCGACCCGAGCGAACAATTCTTTCAACTTGACCGAGCCTAACTCCAGCTCCATTTTACCTGCTTCGATTTTGGCGATATCCAGAATATCGTTGATAATGTTAAGCAGGTGCAGCGCCGAGCGGTATGCTTCTTGGATAAATTCTTGCTGTTCTTCGGGGTCTTCTGCCATTCCCTCTAGGATCAGTTTGAGGAATCCGATCATCCCGTTGAGGGGGGTACGCAGTTCGTGGGAGGTGTTGGCGAGAAATTCGCTTTTGAGGCGAGAAGATTCTTCTGCTTGCTGACGCGCTTCTTCTAATTCTTCGTAGAGGGTGGCGTGAGCGATTGCCGTCCCCACTTGTTCGGCTATTTCCCGCACCAGTTCGATTTCTGCTGGTTCCCACCCACTGCGTCCGCACTGATACAAGCTAATCAACCCGTTGGGTTCGTTTTTATAATAAGTTGCCACCACCAGCCTTGACTTTTGGTTGCAAGATTCCTGGGGTTCTTCTACCACTGTTCCCAGGGTGGCTAATGCCTTCGTTAGACAAGGGTCATCTTTAACTGCTAATGTTTTTCCCAACAGCGAGGGACATTGTTCTTGGCGATACTCTGCGACGACTCTTACTTCCGGATCGCTCTTTTTATAACCACTGATGATGCAGCGACTCACGCACAACGCTTTTCCCAGTCCATCCACCGTTTGCTGCCTAATCGTATCCAGATCCAGCGTGCGACGAATATTTCTGGCTATTTGGGTCAGCAGTTTTTGGTAGTCTTGAGGATTGCAGCTCAGCGCACCGTTTTCTGTTACTTTGGCTGGAGCGTGACCTGAATGATTCCCCTCTAACTCGTGCGACGGGCTTCCCATTACCAGTACGGTTGTTGCCGTCCCATCTGGCCTCAAAATTGGGCTGATCGCTAAATCGAAGCGAAAACTATGTTCTTTATATCGAAATTTACAGCTCAACCGTTCTGGAACTTTACTCTCTATAATTTGCCGCACCCGTTGTCTATAAGCCGCCGGATCGGCTGGTTCTATTGTCTCTTCACTCCCCGCCGCCATTTCGGCTGCGGATATACCGTAGCGTTCTGCTTCCTGCCAATAAAATGACAGATACCGTCCCGAAACCTCTTGGGTATATACCAGTTCTGATCCTATATCTTGCAGACTGGCAACATGACTTGCGCTCAAAGCAGATTCCAATTTATTGTTAGCTTCTGGTAACGTGCGTTGCAGATGGGTGGACAGGGTCATGAGCGTCTATTTTTTCGCAACAGCTATTGTTATTAATAATGGTAGTAGCGCCTGAGACAATTAGACACAAACGCCACTTCTGATGCTACCCGACTCTATAATCCAATGACTACAATACCAACACAGTCAATCGTTCCACTCGCCACGGGGAGGTACTGGCGTTCGCTGCATGGTACGAGTTAATTCGTCATCTCGTTGCGAGCCACCTTTAAGCCATTGCCGAATGGCTACTTCTACAATTTTACTAGGGTCATTGGTCAAATGCCGTAGTTGCTCAAATAATTCTGCGTCGATCTGGATGGAAACTTCCACCTGATCGGCTGCACGCTGGGTTTCAATTGCTGATTCGTTCATAGACCGTTAAAAATCCGCTGGTTTTTGGGCCAAGCCCGTTAACAGTAGAGGCATCCTCAGTTTAAACTGACCATTATTGCAGGCCAAGCTGTCTTTGACACTCTGCGGGATATGCGCCGCGCAGATTCTTAATTCACCGAGCGCTCTTACTATGAAACAGTTACCCATTCCATACCAGAGGAGCATCTCTCCAAAAGCTTTTTGCTCCTTAACAGAAGCGAGTTCCCGGCTGCCCGACGGTACTCTAAATGCTTGATGCTTAAGCCTTTTACCCAGGCAAGCATTTCTGCCTGGAACTCCCTAAGCTCAGTTTTCAAGGTGCGTTGCCCTTGGGCTACTGGGTGTTTAAACGGGTTCAATACCCTAACCTCTATATTAAATACTACCCTGAAACTGACTTTAGCGCCCGCCCAGACGGCGAATTTATTCCCAGATGTCCGCTTTCATCCACGCAATAAATTGACGTGGCTTTCAGCGTCCTGATTTTTTAGGTAATTGCTATCGTTAGCGAATGTAGACGTTTTTGGATTATTTTGCTTGCCCTTATACTTAAGATCCGATGCTACCCTGAGGAATAATCAAATGCAGCCTTCATTATAGCGCGCTTCGCGCCACGATTTTTCCCCCTGTCATCGGGTTTGCCAAGCTGGAAAACGCGATTCGCCCTAGGGAAACATTAAAATATTTTAAGCTTGGTGTATTTTCTGTTTCAGATGGATTCGCTGCTCGATCTATAAGCAAAAAATTTATGACTGACGCGCCCGTATCTCGCATTCGCAACTTTTCTATCATTGCCCACATCGACCACGGGAAGTCAACCCTGGCTGACCGTTTGTTGCAGACCACCGGGACGGTGGCGGCAAGGGAGATGAAAGAACAGTTTCTAGACAACATGGAGTTAGAAAGGGAACGCGGCATTACAATTAAGCTGCAAGCGGCCCGGATGAACTATACGGCTAAAGATGGTCAGCAGTACGTACTGAACTTGATCGACACTCCCGGACACGTGGATTTTTCCTATGAAGTGTCGCGCAGTCTGGTCGCCTGCGAGGGGGCGCTTTTGGTGGTGGATGCCTCCCAAGGGGTAGAAGCGCAGACTTTAGCCAATGTCTACTTAGCCCTAGAGCATAATCTAGAAATTATCCCGGTTTTGAATAAAATAGACTTGCCCGGTGCCGAACCCGACCGGATAAAGCGGGAAATCGAAGAAATTATCGGGTTAGATTGCAGCGGTGCGATTTTAGCATCGGCGAAAGAAGGCATCGGCGTGGATGAAATCTTAGAATCGATCGTCCACCTGATTCCCCCGCCCAAAGATACTGTAGACCAACGGTTGCGGGCGTTGATTTTTGACAGCTATTACGACAGCTACCGAGGCGTAATCGTCTATTTCCGCGTGATGGATGGTACGGTGAAAAAGGGCGATCGCATCCGCTTGATGGCAGCTGGAAAAGAATACGAGATCGATGAGTTGGGGGTACTTTCTCCCAACCAAGTCCAGGTCGAGTCTCTCCACGCCGGGGAAGTCGGTTATCTAGCTGCATCGATTAAAGCCGTATCCGATGCCCGCGTTGGCGATACGATTACTCTAGCTAGCGCACCCGCCGCCGAACCGTTATCCGGTTATACCGAAGCTAAACCAATGGTGTTTTGCGGCATGTTTCCCACCGATGCCGACCAATATCCAGATTTAAAGGAAGCGCTGGAAAAACTCAAGCTCAACGACGCCGCGTTAAACTACGAACCAGAAACTTCCAGCGCGATGGGTTTTGGCTTCCGCTGCGGTTTCTTGGGTTTGCTGCACATGGAAATCGTCCAGGAACGTTTAGAACGAGAATACGACCTGGATTTGGTGATTACAGCGCCTTCGGTAGTTTACCGCGTCACGACGAATAAGGGAGAAGTTCTCTTAATCGATAATCCCAGCACCTTGCCCGATCCGCAACATCGGGAAAAAATCGAAGAACCCTATGTCCAGGTAGACATTATCACGCCGGAAGAATACGTCGGGACGTTGATGGAGTTGTCGCAAAATCGCCGGGGTACGTTCAAAGATATGAAGTACCTGACGGTGGGACGTACTAACTTGACTTACGAGTTACCTTTAGCGGAAGTCGTGACCGACTTTTTCGACCAGATGAAATCGCGCTCGCGCGGTTACGCCAGTATGGAGTACCATCTGATCGGTTACCGGGAAAATCCCCTCGTGCGCCTGGATATTATGATTAACGGCGATCCGGTAGATTCCCTGGCGATGATCGTCCACCGCGATAAAGCTTACTACGTAGGGCGCAGTCTGGCAGAAAAACTCAAGGAACTGATCCCGCGTCACCAATTCAAGGTTCCCATACAGGCGGCGATTGGCAGCAAAATTATTGCCAGCGAACATATTCCGGCGTTGCGGAAGGACGTATTGGCGAAATGCTACGGCGGTGACATCTCCCGCAAGAAAAAGTTGCTGCAAAAGCAAGCAAAAGGCAAGAAGCGCATGAAAGCTATCGGGACTGTCGATGTGCCTCAAGAAGCATTTATGGCTGTTTTGCGCTTGGATAAGGAATAGGGATGCGCTGATTCAAAGGTGGCTGAAATAGCTGCTTTTCCCTGTAGAACCCCGACTTCTCTGGTGAAGTCGGGGTTCTGGGTATAGAGACTTCTCTGGGAAGTCGCGCTTCTGGGTATAGATCCGTAGATGTGCGGTTAAAGGCGGTGCCTTGGTCAAGTTATTGTAAAGCCAGGATCGAATCGAGTAATTTCTTACCGTGAAGTTTTATCAAGAAATGTCAAGGAAATTTATGGGAGCGCGGGCTAGAGAATAAAGATTTGATGAATTATAAGGCTAGAAGTTTCGTTTGGCAGCATTCTTTGCTAACTTGCTAGTTGAGTAGTAAGTAAATAGTCTAACCCAGATATCCCAGCTGACTATTCAAAAGCAATGCTTTTAAATCCCAATCGGATATCAACTGACAACGGAACATTCAAAGGATATAGTTGTTAAAGGCAACCTTGCCAGCTTGAAATAACGTATCGCTTGCATAAAACCTATGAGAATTTTGGTCACTGGTGGTGCTGGATTTATTGGTTCCCATCTGATCGAT
The DNA here is from genome assembly GCF_020521235.1 of Microseira wollei NIES-4236. Lineage (GTDB taxonomy): Bacteria > Cyanobacteriota > Cyanobacteriia > Cyanobacteriales > Aerosakkonemataceae > Microseira > Microseira wollei. The sequence continues at coordinate 47,293 of NZ_BLAY01000031.1, forward strand.
CGCTTGATGGAACAGGGGCATGAAGTGATTTGTTTGGATAACTTTTATACAGGACACAAGCGAAATATCCTCAAATGGTTAGACCATCCCTACTTTGAATTTATCCGCCACGACATCACCGAACCAATCAGATTAGAAGTAGATCAAATTTATCACCTGGCTTGTCCCGCTTCTCCGGTTCATTACCAGTACAACCCCATCAAAACTGTCAAAACCAACGTGATGGGAACGATCAACATGCTGGGGTTAGCCAAGCGGATAAAAGCCAGATTTTTACTCGCTTCTACTTCGGAAGTTTATGGCGATCCAGAAGTGCATCCCCAGCCAGAAGAATATAGGGGAAACGTGAATCCAATCGGGATCAGATCGTGCTACGATGAAGGGAAGCGAATGGCAGAAACTTTAAGTTTTGACTACCACAGAGAAAATAAAGTAGATATTCGCGTCGCCCGGATTTTTAACAGTTTAACAGGTGACCAAAAAGTAGTTTATTACAAGGGAGATAAACTTTACTACGAAACATTTGCAGAATGCTATAACCGCATTCATCAAGATATATCAGATGTATCAGTTCCTTGTTTCGCTCAAAATAACGGCATTGCCGCTATCCGCCCAATTTCAGCAATTTGGAAACATCACGTCACCAAAACAGGGTATGAAATTACTACCACTTGGGGCAAACGAGTAAAAGTTACAGAAGATCACAGCTTATTTACTCGCGATGAACAAGGATTGCCCAAAGCAGTATTTGGCAAAGACTTGAAGGTAGGGGATGAGATTGCAGTTCCTAACTATTTACCCTTCGTAGACAAGGCACTGGAACCTTTCTACATTTCGGATGTAACGACAATCAAAGGTTTATCCGTTGCCAATGAAGATGTAGTGTCTCACCTGGAAAATCATAATCGCGAAATTCGCAACTATCTAACGCAAAAAGGAATCAGTTCTCGGCAACATTTCAGTAAGCTGAGAAGGTATGAGGCAATGAACCGCATACCGCTGGATATTTGGCAACATTTAAGACTGCCTTTATCGGCGAAGGATAAGATTGCGATCGCTTACTCCAATAACCAGGTAAACAACTATATTGAGGATATCAATAGCCTGCTGTGGTTTTTGGGCTTTTACCTGGCAGAGGGTTGCCTAATTTACAGAGATAAACCAGCAGATTATCAACTGCTGTTTAGCTCAAACGTCAAATATTTGGAGAAGTTGATTAAAATCGCTGAAGATTTATTTGGCTGCAAGAGCGAGATTCAATTTGACAAAACAGGAAAGAGAGCGCCCGCAGTTCACATCCGCTCTAGAATTATCGTTGATCTAGTTGTGAACGTCTTTGGGTTCGGTAAGAATCTCAGCACCCAAAAAGATATTCCAGATTGGATCGTACAACTTCCCAAAGAACAGTTAGTCCATTTCTTACAAGGATTTTGGGAAGGCGACGGAAACCACGATGCCAAAACAACGGGTTCCTTACTCGTGTTCAATAGTTCCAGCCAAAACATTATCGAAAAACTGACATTGATTCTGGCAAAATTTGGCATGATTGGCAGCGTGTCAGAGTTTGACACAACTGTCCCTAAGGGAGACGAACAACAGTACAAATCTTACCGCATTACGGTACAAGGATTAGACAATTACTCGATTTTAGAATTGAGTAATGCTAAACAAACTCTGGAAGCAAAAACTACGGAACATATTGCTTGGGCGAAGGTCAAAAACATCGCAGCATTCGAGATAGACGACTACGTGTACGATTTTTCCGTGCCAGATTACGAAAACTTTGTAGGTGGTACATATTGTATATATTGCCACAATACATATGGCCCTCGGATGTTAGAAAATGATGGGCGCGTCGTCAGCAATTTTGTAGTGCAAGCTTTGCGGGGAGTTCCCCTAACCGTATACGGAGATGGGTCGCAGACTCGTAGTTTTTGCTACGTATCCGACCTAGTGGAAGGACTTATGCGGTTGATGAACGGGGAACATGTCGGCCCGATAAATTTGGGTAATCCCGGTGAATATACGATCTTAGAACTGGCGCAAATTATTCAGGAAATGGTGAATCCAGACGCACAATTGAAGTACGAACCGTTGCCCCAAGATGACCCCAAACAACGACAGCCGGATATTACAAAGGCTAAAACCTGGCTGGGGTGGGAACCTACGGTTCCTTTGAGAGAAGGGCTAAAGTTGACTATAGAGGATTTTCGCTCTCGGATGAATAACCCGCAGCCTTAAAATACAAGCTTTTTCAGGGTGTGGAAAATTAGGTTTGCGGACGTGGTAATTCCACGGTGGAATTGGGGTACTACTACTAATGGTTGCTCATTCTTTAACCGCAAACCCTTGCAATAGCTGAGAAACTCGACCAAAACCAATTAGATTGAGGATTTGAACATGCGTGTTTGTGTCATCGGTACGGGATATGTAGGCTTAGTAACTGGCGTATGTCTGGCACATATCGGACATCACGTCATCTGCGTAGACAACAATGAAGAAAAAGTAAAGTTAATGAAAGCCGGACAATCCCCGATTTTTGAACCGGGATTGTCTGAACTGATGCAGTCTAGCACGGCGGCGGGACTGCTAGAGTTTAGTTCCGACATTGCGGAAGGGGTAAAGCACGGAGATATTTTGTTTATCGCTGTGGGAACTCCGCCTTTACCTACGGGTGAAAGCGATACCCGCTATGTGGAAGCTGTGGCGCGGGGAATCGGTGCCAATCTTAAAGATGGCTATAAAGTAATCGTAAATAAATCTACCGTGCCAATCGGTTCGGGCGACTGGGTGCGGATGATTGTGATGGATGGTATCGCCGAACGGCAAAAAGTATTGGTAGGTGCGGGTGGCGTTGTCAATGAGGAAACGGTGGAAAAGATTGCCGCCGAGTTTGATGTGGTGAGCAACCCAGAGTTTTTACGGGAAGGGTCGGCAATTTTTGATACCTTTAACCCGGATCGGATCGTTTTGGGCAGCAACAGCCAAAAAGCGATCGCCATGATGCAGCAACTATATACCCCGATTGTCGAGCGCAAGTTCGCCGAAGACAAGTCTTTACCACCCGTCCCTGTGGTAGTTACAGATCTCAATTCGGCAGAAATGATTAAGTATGCCGCTAATGCGTTCCTGGCGACTAAGATTAGCTTTATTAATGAAGTTGCCAATATTTGCGATCGCGTCGGTGCAGATGTAACCCAAGTCGCCAAAGGAATTGGTTTAGACTCCCGCATCGGTAGCAAGTTCTTAAACGCCGGTATTGGTTGGGGTGGTTCTTGTTTCCCCAAAGATGTTTCCGCGTTAATCCACACCGCCGATGACTACGGTTACGAAGCTCAACTGATGAAAGCCGCCGTCAGCGTTAACCAGCGCCAGCGCTTAATCGCTGTAGAAAAATTACAGCAAGAACTGAAAATCCTCAAGGGTAAAACAGTTGGTTTGTTGGGTTTAACCTTCAAACCCGATACCGATGACATGCGCGACGCGCCAGCTTTGAATTTAATCGAACAACTCAACCGCTTGGGAACTAAAGTAAAAGCCTACGACCCAATTGTGTCTCAAAGTGGCATGGCGCACGGTTTATCTGGAGTTTATGTCGAAAGCGATCCAGAACGGTTGGCAGATGGCTGCGATGCTTTGGTATTAGTCACCGAGTGGGCACAGTTCCAAACCTTAGATTATGTCAAAATGGCGAAGTTGATGAACAACCCCGTGATGATTGATGGTCGCAATTTCCTCGATCGCAAGGAACTGGAAAACGCCGGGTTCCGTTACGTTGGGATTGGGCATTAATAATGCAGATTGCAGATTTTAGATGGCAGATTTGATGAAATTTTCAATCTTAAATCTAAAATCTTCAATCTAAAATCACCTCGCCTGTTGTGCAACAAAATGCCAGATTAGTCCGGCAAGAATTAAGCCTAAACCTGTCAGCCAGATTTGTTGTTCTACCCAGAAAGCTAGGAACAAACAAGCGGCTAAACCCAACAAAGCTAACCATTTAGGATATAAGCGATCCCTCTCTGGCAGCTGCAAAGCTGCCAGATTTGTTATGGCGTAATAAATTAAAACGGTAAAAGCGCTAAAAGACCAAGTGGTTTTGACGTTACCGATTAGGACTAGGGAAGCGATCGCAATTCCCATCACCCACACCGCTACATCCGGCGTCGTTCCTGTCTGGTTTAATCTTGCCACAATTCTCGGCATATCCCGCCTTCTTCCCATTGCCAGCAAGACGCGGGATAATCCTAAAATTAAGTTCAGCAATACCCCCAGCATCGCGGTCATCGCGCCAATTGCGAGTATTTGCGTCCCGCCGGGAATACCTAAGCGACTCATTACCACTTCCAAAGGCGCAGCAGTTGCTTTACCCAATACATCTGCACCCACTGCACTAACGGCAACTATTGCTACGGCAATATAAAGTAGCATCGTCAGCACCATCGCCGTAATAATTGCTTTCGGGATAGTGCGACGGGGGTTTCTCGCTTCTTCTCCCATTGTGGCGATGCGTCCGTAACCTGTATAGGCGACAAACATTAAAGCGCTGGCGTGGAGTAAATCGCCGATAGAATTAGGGAAAAATCGAGTTAAATTATCAATTCCCGATGTTGCTGCGGTGGGTAAACCGGCAAGAATAAAAAAACATAAAGATAGTAAGGTAATAGAAACAATTGCGATATTGGCGAAATTCGAGCGACGAATGCCAGTCCAAACGATTATAGTGAGGATGAGGACGGATAAAAGAGCGATCGCAACCAGCAATCCCTGTCCAAATAGTCCAAAAAACCTTTGCAGATAACCCGCAAAACCCAACGCCGCCGTCGCAGCAGAAGCAGTTTTAGCCAACATAAACATCCACCCGGCGGTAAAACCCAACCAAGGCGTCAGATATCGGTAACCATATTCGTAAGTACCGCCGCTGACGGGATGACTAGCAGCAAGTTGAGCGCTATTGAGGCCGTTACAGATTGCCACAATAGCACCAATTGCCACCGCTAGAATTACCCCAGAACCGGCAATACCCGCCGCGATACCGATACTGACAAATACTCCCGTACCGATAATCGAACCGAGTCCCATCATCGTTGCGCCTAATACACCCAATTCTCGCTGGAGTTGCCGGGATGTTGACATTGGGAGTGAACCTGTAAGCAAAGGCTATTTTACATGCTACGACTGGCGGGTTAAGGTTTGATTGTGCTGTGGTGAGGTGCAGCTATTGTTTTTCTTTTTAGTCCCCTTGCGGGGATGAAGTAATTGAAAGCTGCATACGCCAAGTATCAGTTAAATTCCAAGTTCAGCCTGTTTCAATCCCCTTGCGGGGAGTAGGTAAGTGCGACTTCCCCAGCAACTGCTGATGAATTTAAGGAATACATTATGTTTCAATCCCCTTGCGGGGAGTAGGTAAGTGCGACTCGTAAGGACGTCAAGTCCGAAACGACCGAGCGCGTCGAGTTTCAATCCCCTTGCGGGGAGTAGGCAAGTGCGACTGTTTATTAAGAGTACGGGTTGTTTAAGACAACTCCAAGAGTTTCAATCCCCTTGCGGGGAGTAGGTAAGTGCGACCATTTTTGTTAATTTGGTTTGGCTTTCCCAGTATGCTGTTTCAATCCCCTTGCGGGGAGTATGTAAGTGCGACCTTGACAACGCCAGAGGAAAGGCAAAAATTTTACAATTAGTTTCAATCCCCTTGCGGGGAGTAGGTAAGTGCGACTGGTGATGAAGTAGTAGACAAGATTGAAGTCTTCAGGTTTCAATCCCCTTGCGGGGAGTAGGTAAGTGCGACCACAAATATGCTGTTCAAGCCGGTCCATATATTATAATTTGTTTCAATCCCCTTGCGGGGAGTAAGTAAGTGCGACCCCTCGCTTTGAAGCCCTTACCTTGTATGGCTTCCAGAGGCCATTTCCGACAGCCTACAATTTTGTGGCTACAAACTCTAAAAAATCTGTTGGAATAAAATCTGAAACCCTTACAGGGCAAAGAACCGACCGCCTCGACGAAAGAATGGGCTTTTCAGCCATTTTGCGCGATCGCCGGAAATTTTTATAATTGGCGGCAAAATATTAAATTGTCATGGTTCTGAAAGTTAGATTAATTATTTCCCATCAATCCCCAATTGTCAAGCAGTTTTGCTGGGGACAGGGGTGGATTAGTGCGATCGCCCTCGTTCGTAGTAGGCGCTTGAGTGCCGTTCGAGAATGAATTAGGGAGTGCGATCGCACCCGCGCCGCAAACAACATCATCACCAGTTTTCATCGGTTGTGTAGGGAAGATGGAATAACGGTTGATTTTTGCCACAGATGATCGGATGCCGTGCCCCTACAACCAAAAATCGATTTGGTTGTGATTGGTTGGTGTATCGGCAAGGCGTGGCATAACCAGATGGTTGTGTAGGGGCACGGCGTCGATAACGGTTGATTTTTACCACAGATTGCAGAATGCCGTGCCCCTACAACCAAAAATCGATTTGGTTGTGATTGGTTGGTGTATCGGCAAGGCGTGGCATAACCAGATGGTTGTGTAGGGGCACGGCGTCGATAACGGTTGATTTCCACCACAGATTGCAGAATGCCGTGCCCCTACAACCAAAAATCGATTTGGTTGTGATTGGTTGGTGTATCGGCAAGGCGTGGCATAACCAGATCGGTTGTGTAGGGGCACGGCGTCGATAACGGTTGATTTCCACCACAGATTGCAGAATGCCGTGCCCCCAAAGTTTTAGATTGATATGGTGTTGATTGGTCGCGTAGGGAACATCGAATAATTGTTGATTTCTACCACAGATTATCGAATGCCATAGCCCTACAATATGTCCAGACTTTAAATCTGCAATCTCAAATCTAAAATCTGCGATCGCCTCAGCCGGATTTAGGAAAATGATCGATTTGAGCGTAACCGCTAAACAGCAACTTTTTCCCTTGAACTTGCAAGCGATTTAGCCGCAATTTCACCCCATCGAGATCGAAGCGGTCGAGGTCAACCATACTATCCAACAACTCAGCCAAGGCCGACGCCAAAGCTTGAGAAACTTCCCGCAAAGCTTCTGGAACCGCATCCGGTTCAAATTGAGGGTCTTTAAACGCAACGCGGCGGCGACGTTCAATCGACAGTGTCATCCTCATGCTGACGGGAACAGTACCGTAATTCGGTAAATCTGCTTTGGCTAGGATGCGAATTTTGTTCCCGCTTTCCAGTTGGACGTGAACTTCAGTAAAAGAAACGGGTTGACCCCCCGATAAATGATTCAACGAGTCCAAAGAAAGATTAACCAAACGCTTTTTCACCAGTTCGGCTTGGAAGGCTTCGTTAATCCCCGCTTCCGATAAAATAACTTCGGCAAGCGCTTGGGTAGGCTGCTTGAGGCGAATCTGACCGCTCAAAATCGAGCCGAAGTCGAGAGAGACAGCATCCGTTTCAAACGACATCTCTTCCACGGGGAACTGGCGGCGAATCACCAAACCGCGACCGCTCATCTTGAAGCTGTCAATCGATCCCTGCAATAATTTGCTGGAAGGATAGCAGCGGACAGCGACTTCTACCGACTCGCTCTGGGAGAACAAGTGGCGAATTGCTTGAGTCGCGGCTGTGTTGAGCAGGCGCTCTCCCCAGTCCGTTTCAGTAGGATTGAAACCAGTCAGACCACCAAACATAAAGTTCTGTGTCAATATTCCTTTACTTTTTTTAACAAAATTTGCAAAACTCAGCAATTAGTTTTCCATATAGATTGTCAATCACATCCATAAGCGTTCACCCAGGGTAGGTTGGGCGGCTGTAAGAAACCCGGTTTTGCCAAAAAACCGGGTTTCTGCCAGGACTGAGGCGCGACGAGCCTATCACCTTTGTTTTTGGGTAGATCTCTCGTTCCCTTTCCCGACGATTTTTCATAGAAACCCGGTTTGTTTGGGTAAGTCGTGTGGTTTTGGATGGGCGACTCGGAATCAATTTGAGGAATTGGCTAGTCAGGGGAATCCCCAGGGATTTAACTACCGGGGATAGACTTGCCACGGCACAGGGTAGGACAGCGGCAAGTTATTGGGGAGGAAACTTCAGGGGGACTCTTTGGAGAATCGATCGATCGATTTGAGCTTTGGCTTGACACCACCGATAATTTACGTGAGGTTTCAACCCAAAGCGCCCAGTATGAAAGCAGGAAAACCAGTGCAGCCCAAAGATACCCCTGTACTTAACTATGACGAGCAAAAGGAAGCCTCAAACCTGATTCTGCCCAAGTCACCTGCGCTATCTAGCTTCCATTGGCATCACTGGCATTTTGAAGTGCAACAGCAGCCCGCACACGATACAGGCGACCATCGCCATCAAATGCACATTGTCACAATGGTTACATCTGGTACTGCAATTAATCAATCGATCGATGGGCAGCGTCAATCGAATCTAGTCGGACAAAACAACGCATTTATTCTTCCCGCAGGGGCGCTGCATCGCTGCGATTGGCAGCAGGATATCGAATTCATGTTTGTGGGAATCGATCCCCATGTGTTTGTGCAAGTCGGACAGGAACTGGTTAATCCCGATCGCATCGAACTCATCCCTCATTTTGCCACGCTTCAAGATCCACTCATTCAAGGAATTTTGCTCACTCTCAAACAGGAATTAATCACTCCCGGCATTAACACAAACCTATTTGTCGCTCGGCTTAAAACAACGCTCGTGGAACACTTACTGCGAAGTTATGGCGTGCAGAAAGTGCAAATTGCAACTTATGCCGATGGCTTGCCCCGTCACAAGTTAAATCAAATCCTGGACTATATTGAGGCGCATCTGGACTGTGACTTGGAACTCGAAGAACTTGCCCAACAGATTGGGATGAGCCAATTTTATTTCAGTCGGCTGTTCAAGCAATCTCTACACATTACGCCGCATCAATACGTGATTCAGAGGCGGGTGGAACGAGCGAAGCAACTGTTGCAAAAGAGTGAGTTGAACTTAGCAGAAATCGCTCTGGAGTGTGGATTTGCCAATCAGGGGCATCTGAATCGGCACTTTAAGCGGCTGACAGGCGCAACTCCAAAAGAAATGGCAAGAATGTATAAAACGAGCAAGACTGTGTAAGAAAAACTATTGGGGCGATCGCTAGACTATAAAACAGTTCAGGCAGTGCCTCGAATTTGAGTGAATTCAAACCAAGCAAAGTCTTATGAAAGCCCTAAAAATTCAAAAATTTGCCGATCGATCTGCCATGCAAGTGCAGGAAGTTGCCGATGTTCAGCCGAGTGTCGATCGAGTTGTCGTCCGAGTTAGAGCAGCAGGTGTAAATCCGGCGGATTGGTACGTCGTCAATGGACTGTTTCAAATTCCCCCGGCATTGCCCTTCACGCCTGGGTTTGAAGCGGCAGGTGAAGTCATTTCTGTTGGGGAAAGGGTGACTGATATACAACCCGGAACTCGCGTTCTGATCGCCTTGCCCTACTTGAATAATGGTACGGCTGATTTTGGTGCTTTTGCCGAGCAGGCGGTCGTGCCAGCTAAAAATGTAGTGCCGATTCCCGATGGGGTCGATTTTGCGATCGCCGCCGCCATTCCAGTCATGTATGGAACTGCCTATGTCGCCCTCAAGCATCGCGCCCAATTGCAAGCGGGTGAAACTGTATTAGTCACGGGTGCAACGGGAGCAACGGGAACGGCGGCAGTACAAATTGCCAAACATTTGGGAGCAACCGTTATCGCCACGACGAGCGGTGCGGAAAAAGTCCAGCGAGTGAAAGAATTGGGCGCAGATTATGCGATCGATTATCGACAGGAAGATATTGCGACTCGGCTGAAAGAAATTACCCAAGGTAAGGGCGTAAATGTTGCCTTTGAAACCGTGGGAGGAGACATCTTTGAGGCAGTCGTGCAATCGATGGCATCGGAGGGACGTTTATTGCCGATTGGCATGGCAAGTGGTGTTATTCCCGAAGTGAGTACGATTCGTTTGTTGGCTGGCAATTTCTCGATCGTCGGGATAGATTTTGCCCACTATACAGTTCATCAATTGGATTTAGTCCGACAGGGATTAGCTGAGATTTTGAGTAGGCATCAATCCGGAATTTTTAAGGATTTGAAATTGAAAACGATGCCGTTGGACGAGGCGGTTGAAGCGATCGATCGGGTACATCAAGGTGCTGGATCTAAAGTTGTTCTGACGATAAAATAACCAATCCACCAAGCAAGTGGGAGGAAAATCAATGTTAGAAATCAACTTGGAAAATAAAGTGGCAATTGTCACAGGTGGCAGTTCGGGAATTGGGCGTGCAGCAGCGATCGAATTTGCCAAGGCAGGAGCCAACGTCGCGATCGCAGCACGACGGGTTCAGGAAGGTGAAGAAACGGTGCGTCTGGCTCAGGAAGCTGGAGGGAATGCCATTTTTGTCCAAACTGATGTTACGAAAGCAGAAGATGTTAAAGCATTGGTCGATAAAACTCTACAAACCTATAATCGCCTTGACTTTGCTTTCAACAATGCTGGGTTTGGCAAAACCGTTCGATTAGTAGAGCAGTCTGAGTCAGGCTGGGAGCGGGAAATTGATGTGAACTTGAAAGCAGTTTGGCTATCGCTGAAACATCAAATTCCGGCGATGCTCCAAACTGGCGGCGGTGCAATTGTCAACATGGCTTCGATGGGGGGTGGCGTAATTGGAGTGCCTGGTCTTGCTAGCTACAACGCAGCCAAGGGAGGTGTCGTTGGTCTAACTCGCTCCGCTGCGATCGAATTTGCTGAACAGAAAATTCGGATTAATTCAGTTAGTCCAGGTCTGATTGCAACAGATATTCTAGCTAATGTTTCCCCAGCAGCTTTAAAACAAATGGTTAGCACAATTCCAATGAAACGACCAGGAATAGCTGAAGAAGTTGCTCAAGCTGTGATTTGGTTATGTTCGGATCGCTCTTCATACATCACTGGACAGAACTTGGTCATTGATGGTGGATATACGATGCAGTAAAGCGAAATTGTTTGATTGAGTCATTGAAATTTTGGGGGAAAATCGTGTCTACCAATAATCCCATCTTGGAATTGTTGGAATTTTTCTGGCACCAATCCACCGCCAGAAGAAATTTACGAACGCTATTACGACGAAAATGTCGTGGTGCAAGAAAACTTACAACGCCTCGTGTCGGACGCGCTCTCAGCATCGAGAGACAGAAGTTAATGAATGCCACCAACGTGAAGCAGATCGACGATTTCAAGATTGGCGCGGTGTTGGTGGATGGCGATCGATGGTGGAAATGCACTTAGATGCCACCACTCACGATGGTTATCGCCTCCATGTTGAAGAAGTCGGCTGACAAACTAGGAAGGATGGTAGGATTATCCACGAGCGCTATTTCTACGATCCCGTCAGCTTTGAAGGCAAAGCCAAAGAATACAATCAGATGAGTTAATTCCAGCGCCAAGACAGAGCCAATGAAAACTGATAACCTGCACATCAACCAGCTCTCATCCGAAGCCTATGCTTGGTATCTACAATATTTAGAAGCTCTCGATAGTTTGGACATCGAAGCCTACAAACATTTCCTCGCTCCCAACTGTTCGGTGCAATCTAATAACAACGAGCCAATGGTAGGTAAAGATGCTGTAGTGCAGGGACTTGCTGCCTACTGGAAAACCTTTGCCAGTTTAGAACACGACTTACTGAATATTTATGGAAGTGATTCATCTTTTGTTCTAGAAGCCTTAAATCACTATACTCGTCATGATGGAAAAGTCGTGACAATTCGAGCGGCTGCATTTACAGATCGAAATAAGGCAGGATTCGTAACTTCAGTCATATTTTATACAGACACAACAACCGTATTTAGCTAGCTCTATTCAGAGGATAGAAACAATGCAAGTTTTAGTTATCGCTCGCGTTAAATCTGGAATGGCGCTCGAACAAGTTTTACCATTTGTCAGTCCAGAGGCAGCCCAAGTCTGGAAGTTTTATCAGTCGGAGCAAATTCGCCAGATATATTACATTGCCGATATGAGCGGTGCTGTCATACTTTGGGAAGGCGAAAGTGTAGAATCCATCACCCAAGAAATGCAAAAGTTACCGATGGTCAAAGAAGGAATTCTGGCTTGTGAAATTTTGCCCCTCAAGCCTTACACGGGATACGCTTCACTCTTTAGCCAACAGCAATAATTTTAGGCTCGTGGCGATGAAAGCCATTCAAGTTAAAGAATAACAAATGATTTCTGAGTAGGAGGAGCCAAATCTATGACGACGGTTGCAATTGTTTACCACACCGGAACTGGCGATACAGGTGCTTTAGCAGAAGCGATCGCCAAAGGTGCTGCGAGTGTGGAAAATGTAACTGTTCATTTGCTGCAAATAACTCCGCAACAGATTGGTGAGGATGGACGTTGGGCCGACTCAGAAATTCTGGCAAAAATCGACGCTTCTGATGCCATTATTTTTGGTTTTCCAACTTGGATGGGAAGTGTTTCATCGGTCTTTAAAGCTTTTATGGAAGGGACATTTTCACTGTGGTTCGCTCAAGGCTGGAAAGATAAGATTGCTGGGGGTTTTACCAATTCTGCCAGCCAAAGCGGCGATAAACTCAGCACGCTGTTTCAACTATCAATTTTTGCGAACCAACTCTCGATGATTTGGGTGGGACTGGGGGATCCACCCGGAAATAACCAGAGTACACACAGTGTTAACGACATCAATCGTTTGGGTACGTGGTTGGGGATGATGAGTCAAAGTGACGGCGATCGAGATGCAACACAGGCTCCTCCAATGAGCGATCGCATTACTGGCGAACGTTATGGTAGAAGAGTTGCTCTAGTTGCCAAGCGATGGATAGAGGGGCCAAGTGCTTACCAAACTGAATATATTCGAGAAGGTGCGATACCTGCCGATGCTCGAGGTTGGGTTGGACAATCCTAATTATTTAGAGTTTTTTAGGAATCTAGATTTGGTCGCGCTCTCTCAAATTTTTAGCAAGTAATTAGCAAGTAGATTGTTGAGGAATCAATCGTAATGAAAGCCTATCAAATTCAAACTTCTGATGGAATTGATGGACTCAAACTCGTCGATTTGCCCGAACCCAAACCAGGCGTAGGGCAAATCCTAATTAGGGTACGCGCAACTTCGTTAAATTATCGCGATACGGCTGTCGTCAGTGGCAAATATCCCGGACAAACCCTACCCGTAATTCCCTTATCCGATGGTGCGGGGGATGTGGTTGAAATCGGGGAAGGAGTAACGCGAGTCAAAGTTGGCGATCGGGTGGCGGGGATCTTTTTCCAAGATTGGATTGCAGGCAGACTGACTCGCGCAAAAATCAAATCGGCACTGGGCGGCGCGATCGATGGGATGTTGGCAGAATATGTCGTTCTCAACCAAGAAGGTGTCGTTCTCTTACCCGAACATTTGTCCTACGAAGAAGGCGCAGCGTTACCCTGTGCTGCGGTAACGGCGTGGCAGGCACTCGTTACAAGAGGGCAGTTAGCCGCAGGTGAAACGGTTTTGCTATTAGGAACGGGTGGTGTTTCTATCTTTGCTTTGCAATTTGCTAAAACCTTGGGAGCTAAAATTATTATTACTTCCAGTAGCGATGAAAAGTTGGAACGAGCAAAGGCAATGGGAGCGCAGGAAACGATTAATTATAAAACCTATCCCGAATGGCAGGAGCAAGTTTGGAAATTAACCAACAAAGAAGGTGTAGACCAAGTAATTGAAGTGGGTGGTGCTGGAACGTTAGATCGATCGCTGCGATCGGCGCGTGTCGGCGGACGAGTTAGTTTGATTGGTGTTTTGGGCGGTGCTGGCGATGTAAATTATGTGCATATTTTGCAGAAAAGCATTGACGTTCAAGGTATTTATGTTGGGAGTCGAGAGATGTTTGAAGCGATGAATCGGGCGATCGCATTGCATCAAATCAAACCGATTGTCGATCGGGTGTTCCCTTTGAACGAAGCACCAGAAGCTTACCGCTATCTGAAAAGTGGCAGTCACTTCGGCAAAATTGTCATGCAACTGTGAAGCGTTAATCAGAGAATTCGCTCGCGAGCAAAATAGATAAAAACACTAGAAATCAACAGCGACGATCCTAGAAACCCTAGAAACCCGGTTTCTGGCTGCGCTCTTTAGTTGACAAGCGACGATTTTTCAGAGAAACTTTGGTGTTTGCGTAAGGGTTTTTGGCCCCAAAACACTAGAAATCAAAATTAATTGTATGGTAGATCGAGTTTGTGTTGTCGTTGGAGTCGGAGCGGGATTGGGATTGGCGATCGCCAAACGTTTTGGTCGTGAAGGCTATCGAATTGGTATGGTTGCTCGCCGCATCGAAGCTTTACAAAACTATGAAACAATGCTGGCAGATGCGAATATCCAAGCCTTCGGATTTAGTGCTGATGTAGGTGATGAAATTTCCCTCACCCAAGCCTTTTCGCAAATTCACGCTCGATTGGGAGTGCCAACGGTGCTAGTTTATAACGCAGCCGTGATGAACGAAAGCGACCCCCTGACGATTTCTGCTGAAACGGTGGTGCAGGAATTCAAAGTGAGCGTTGTGGGCGCTTTAACTTCGATTCAGCAAGTGGCTGGAGGCATGAAAGCCGCAGGTGGCGGAACGATTCTATTGACTGGAGGTGGACTGGCTTTGGATGGGTTTTCACCCCCACAATATCTACCGTTGGCGATCGGGAAAGTCAGCATCCGCAAACTCTGTTTCACAATGGCAAACGCACTCGAACCCGATAACATTCACGTAGCGACGGTGACAGTTTGTGGCACAATTGAACCCGGAACTCATTTCGATCCCGACACTCTGGCTGAGGTGTACTGGCAACTTCATGAAGAAGAACGCTCCGCTTGGCAACGGGAGGTCGTGTATCAATAGCATGACGAAAGAATGACGAATTCATTCCAGCAAGGAGACGGTTTATCACCATTCTGGTGACAGGTGCAACGGGGCAACATTGGTGGAGAAGTTATCCGTCATTCTTTCTTTTTTCTACTGCTTGCAATTAGATGGCAAGGTGTGCCACCACATGAGTGCGAGAAACGCTATATGTCGGGAGTCGGGAAATGTTTGAGTACAATAGGATTTCCACCTAAGACTCAGGAGAGCCGTAAGTAATATCATGTCCTTAGGTATCGGTAGTGTATGGATGGCTAATTGCGAGCTTGCGAGCAAGCTAATTGTCAATTGCCTCCAGAGCAGCCATTAGGGCTACCAGGTAGGCGCGGGACAACACAGTTAAAAAGGGGATTTGGGAAAAGGGATTTGGGGGAAGGATGAACAAGCCAAACCCCTTTTCCCAAATCCCCAAATCCCCTTCGAGAGAGGCCATTTTGTCCCGTCTTAGATTGGTAGCCGCCATTAGCGATTAGCTATTAGCAGTTACACAACCGTTGCTACTGGACATGATATAAGTTATTCAAATTACGGTCGATGATTCGTGAGTGAAAACGAACATGTTTCTGCTTCAGCCGCCCATCACACCGACCTGGATTTATAGTTGCACAATCTCTGACTCGAGCGAGGATATTCGTAACAATGCCTATTTCTCGTCGCACCTTTCTGACAGGGGCGATCGCCACCACCTTCGCCCTACCTACCACTCGCCATTTACTGGCACAAACCACTCAACCCATGATGCCTCGCAATGCTGGCATCTATCGATTTAAGTTGGGAAACTTCAACCTGATTTCGATTAGCGATGGTAAATTGAGCGCTCCAGCAGCAATCTTTGCTGGCAATGCAACACCAGAAGAATTGAATGAAGTATTGCAGCAGGGCTTTCAAGGGGAAATGCTCACTGTAGATTGTAATATTCTATTGGTAGATACTGGGCAGAACAAGGTCTTGATCGATACAGGCAGTGGCTTGTTGAATGGGGCAACCGTTGGCAAGCTGATAGAAAACTTGCAGCAGGCACAGATTAAACCGAGGGATATTACTGCGGTGATTTTGACCCATGCACATGGGGATCATGTGGGTGGTTTGAATGGGACAACTGGGTTGACTTTTCCCAATGCTCGCTATTTCATCAGTAACCTGGAGTGGAATTTTTGGACAGGGCGATCGGTGGATTTACCAAAGTTTGGAGGACCTGCCGAGATGAAGCAGCAGATGATTAAGATTGCTCAAACCCAGTTAGGTTTGATTCGCGATCGCGTTACTTTATTTGAAGTTAATCGAGAGTTTTTGCCGGGATTTACAGCCATTCCTGCCTATGGTCATACACCTGGTCACGTTGCTATCCTAATTGCATCGGGAGATGCTGTGATGGTTCATACGGCTGATACGGTTCACATTAATACGATTAACCTATGGAATCCCAGCTGGAAACCTATTTTTGATGCGGATCGAGAGATGGCTGCAACGACCCGCCAAGCTGTGCTGGCAAAAATTGCGGGCGATCGCACATTAATGTTTGCTTATCATTTTCCCTATCCCGGCATTGGACATTTGCGTAGCCGCGAGCGGGGTGGATTTGATTGGCAACCTGTCAACTGGCAATTTGAAAGTTAATTCTGCTTGCGGTTTATTTTGCGATCGCGGACATATTCAATCACCATACAAAGCATTGATTATGTTCTCCAAGTATCAAGTTTTAGGGAATAACCTAATTCCAGAATTCGTTGGTAGTGGTTGAGGTTGCCAGTTACGAGGGTAAGATTATTTTGAAGGGCGATCGCGGCAATTGCTGTGTCTGCAAAGCCAATGGGTTGCCCAGTTCTTTCCAAGTCTGCCAACATCCGACCGCTCAAAATGTGGGTGTCCAAGGACAGATATAGAATTTCTACGGCTCCTAACTCTGACATAAACTGTTCAATTCGATCCTGCCGTTGTCGCTTTTGCCACCCTTTGATAATCTCTGTCACCGTAATCGCAGAAATTGTTAGCTGATCAAACTCGGTTAGCTATGCAGCCGTTCTGAATACAATTGCCGGACTATACCGCCGCAGAACTTGGGAAAAGATGTCGGTGTCGAGTAGAGCTTTATCCATGGTATGGCCCGGTGGCGCTCCAACCGCGATCGCGCGCGATTTCTGACATAATCTGTTCCATCGCTTCGGGTTCATCGGCGAACATACCCAGGATGGGATTTTGCAACACCTCTGGTTTGGTCACGATCTTCATGATGCCAATGAGGAGTTCTTGGACGGTGCAACCGTGGGTGGTGGCGATTGTCTGAATTCGCTCCAACAGTTCGTCGTCAATTTGTAATTCGATTGCGATCATTGTTGTCTCCAATGGGGGTGATGGTTACTCTACTTCCAGAAAGCAAAGTCTTTAGCGGTTTTTATCCACTGCCTCTATTTCACGTCTTCTGAAGCGCCTTCCAGAAAAGCCACAAAGGCTTTGCCCCAGACGTTCTCTTCGGCAAAATGTTCGCCCACTTTCAAGGTTGCTTTTTTGCCGCCGTTGTAGAGCCGTTTGACGTTAATCAGGTCTTGCCACTGAGGAAGCTGTTTGGCTTTGCTTTCCTTGAACTCTGCATCAATGATACAGAGTGCCTGTTGCTCATCTTGCACATGGGTGTGTTTTTTCTCCAATGCCAGGATGACTTGCACCAATGCATCGAGGGCGGCTTCAGGGGAGGATTGATGTGTGTTATGGACGTTTTGAATAATCTTCGGGTTGCTGTCCTTAGCGGCATAGTTCACGCCGATTCTTCGATTGTATTGATTAAAAATAGGAGGTTGATCGGAGATCAGTGTGATTTCCTTTACAGATTCTATATACACGCTAGCAGAGGCATCATGCGGATGCCTACAACCTTCTGGCACTGGAGGTGACTGGAAGAGTTCGTAGTTGTAGAACTGGCAGCGATTTTGGATAGCCAAAATAGCGTCAAGCGCAAAGCTTTCTGTTGAAGTAGAAATTAGCTTTCTCAAATCTGGAAGATATTTAGCAGTAATTAAATATGGCAGATTTTTCAAAGATTCCGTTGCACTGAGAGCAACTATAGAAAGCGAATCTCCTATCATCTGCAATAGTCTAATTGCAGCTTTTTCACTCTTAAAAATTTTTAATCCTCTGGCAATTTCACTACGTAGATATGGAGCCAAATCATATGAGGCATTCAAGAAAGTTATCTCTAATCCCTCATGTAAAAGTAGACTTGGTTGTATAGAACATAAATTTATGATGGTTTCTACTGTTTTGCTGCGGTCGTATGTATCTTGAGCTTCAGTTAGAACTCGGAGGAGCCTATCAACTGTCTCGTCAGTAAGTTTGAAATTATTAGGTAGATATTGCTTCAAACTTATCAATGCCCCAGATGCGTAACCACGAACATCAGGGTGTGGATCGTCTAAAGCTCTGATTGCGAGAGGAATTGCTTCTTTACCAATTAGTCTTACTAGGCTATTAATGGCATGTCCTCGTACATAATAATGTGGCTCGTTTAAAGCCTGACGTGCTAAATTAACGGCTATCTCTTTATCAAGTAAACTTGTCAAGTTAAGAATAGCATTGCCTCTGGGAATAGGTTCTTTATCATTCAGATATCTAAGCCACATATTAATTTGGGCTTTTCGTTGCGATTCCTGACGTTCTGTTACATCACTTTAGCCGTGGCTCTATTTCTTACCTTAAAAAGAGCATAAGAAGCTTGATGATGAATATCTAAGTTCAAATCCAACTGAGCTTCAAATAAATCAGGAATAATTCTTTCGTCACCCAGTTTGCCTAGTAACTCGATAGCATTTTTACGAAGCGATACATCATTGTTTGTATTTTTTAAAGATTTGGTTAATACAGATATTAATCTTTCATGGTTCATTTTCTTCAGACAGCTAACAGCTGTTCCACTGACATGAGGATTAGTATCTTTTGCTACTCTAAGTAATTCTATAATTGCTGCTTCAGACTCTGAGTTTCCCAGTACGCAAAGCACTGCTATTTCCCGGACTGAGGATACTGGCTCTTTAAGTAGAATCTGAGCTACAAGCGAAATTGCTTGTTCACTGTTTAACTCTCCGATGACTCGTATGGCAGTCTCTCGTACTTGAGAGTCAGGATCTTTAATTGCATTTGAGATTACAGGCATAGCAACTTCACTACTCAGTTTCCTTGCTACCCAAACAGCTTGGCGGCGGATATTTGGATCTGAATGCTTGATTGTCTTCATTAGTTCATCAGTCGCATTTGGAGATTTAGTTTCTCCAAGGAGAAATAGCCTGAACCATTCTGGAACCTTTTGCCTAGCAATCATGCTGACTGTCTTCTGCTGAAAAGCTGGCTTTACCTCCCCTGCCAGCCTTGCACTCAAATTCAAATCCACATCCAGTGCCAAATTTACTAACCGCACTGCCTGCCCTTCATGCTCCATCAACGACAGCATCACCGCCAGCGGTTCTGTCCACTTCAGCAAATTTAAATATTTTTGCTGAAACCATGTATATTTCTGATCTGGCATTTTCTCCAGCCATTCGGGATGTTGCCGAAGTTCACACAACAGCGATTCTGCCGCATAGTATTCCTGAAGCGATTGGTGACAGAAACGAATTTGGCGATTTCCGGGTTTTCCGATCGCTTGCAGCAGGTGATATCTCAGCAAATGCTTGAGCGTCTTTTCAGAGCCAAGTATATTTTGAGCCTCAACTTCGCTGATGTCTAACCGAAAATCTGTGGGCTTTTGCGCCTGCATCATGGCAAAGGCAAGTTTGCTCAACAATCCGCGCGACTCATCCAAATCAATCCCTGCTTTTGCCCGTTCTGCGTAGAGGGTTGTAAAGGCTCGGTAGGCTTCTCCACGGGTAGCAGGAATCTCCCCGTTTTGTCGGAAAACACCTAAAAAGTTCGGGAGATTGGTAGCCCCGTCAATTCATTGCGGGGCGGAAAATCGACACGAGCGGTTTTAACCGCAGTCAGTATTAAATTTAGTTAATACTGATTTTAACCTCTAAAAGAT